>CAZJOB010000367.1:0-4148 GCA_964547435.1 uncultured Desulfatiglans sp.
AGCCCGTACCGGACCGCATACATTTCATGGCCTCATTCAGTATTGAGCCAGACCTTGCATCCGAGATCCTCCACGGCCTTTGCCTTGACTCTGACAATGTGCTCCCACGCATCCAGATCTTGGGCAAACAGGCAGTAGTTTTCAGCGGCCCACCCCCTGGTTCCATAAGTCCAGTCAGCCCCTGCCAGATGAAGAATCTTCCAGAGAGGCACCATTTCATCAGGCTCGGTCACAGGCTCTCTTGAATTCTGATTCAGATAAAAATAGGACCCCTCTTTATCTATTGGCGCCTGAAGATTCGCCCAGCCCTCCTGCTCCTCTCTTACTTCCTCGAGAACATCCTCCACGACAAACTGAAAATCCTCCTCACGGATTCCCATGGCGCTACATGTATCGTGTTTAAGAGCCATATCGCATGAATCAATAATACCCTTTGGCCGTTTTTCCCTGGGCCATGCCTGCCGTGCCAGGCCAACTATTCCGGCAATATCCACATTCATTGGACAAGCTCGGTTGCATCTCATGCACATACTGCACATCCATACCCAGGGGGTGGTTATCATCTCCTCTTCCAGTCCCAGAAGAGCCATCCGGACAAATTTTCTGGGGTCCATATTCTCAAAACCAGCGGCAGGACAACCGCCAACGCATGTTCCACATGTGTAACACAGGTTAAGATTGCCGTCAGGAATAAATTCCCTTAACTTATTTCTGAATTCAGTCTTCTGTTCATTCAGATTCATCGCCTCTTCAGCCATTAAAATCTCCGTATTTTTAAAATTTCCAATTCAAGCAAAGGGAAACAAACCTTTTACAATAACCATAAAAAAAATTTCATTTACAAGTTGGCTAAATTATCCTTTCATTCCACGAATGTCAACTTTCAATAAAAAGATAGGTAAAATAGCAATTATTTTATTGCAATAATAGTGTAATTTTATATATAATCGATGGATTTTAAAAAATAATAAATATCAATATATAATAAGGAGGAAGGTTCATGGATTTTACACTAAGTGAAGAATTGCAGATGCTTCGGGATATGGCCCGGGATTTTGCAAATGAAAAGATTGCCCCCTTTGCGGATGAATGGGATGAAAAACACTATTTCCCTTATGAAGAGGCAATCAAGCCGATGGGTGAACTCGGATTCTTCGGTACGGTTATTCCTGAAGAATATGGCGGCAATGAAATGGGCTGGCTGGCGGCCATGATATTGACCGAAGAGATCGCCAGGGCATCAAGTTCCCTGAGGGTTCAGGTCAACATGCAGACTCTCGGGTGCGCTTTTACTATATGCAGATATGGAACTGAAGAGATTAAAAAGAAATATGTTCAAAAACTGGTAACCGCCGAATATATAGGCGGATTCGGAATAACCGAGCCAAATGCCGGTTCGGATGTTATGGCAATGAAATCCACGGCTGAAGACAAAGGCGATCACTGGCTGATAAATGGTTACAAAACATGGATATCCAACGCCTCTTCAGCCGACGCTATTATCTTTTATGCCTATACGGATAAAGAGGCGCGGGGAAGAGGCCTTTCGGCATTTGTTGTCGAGCCCAAGAATTTCAACGGAATTACCACCACCAACCTGGACAAGATCGGCACCAGGTCATGTCCGACCGGAGAAATAATCCTGGAAGACACCAAAGTTCCTAAAGAGAATATACTGGGCAAACCCGGCGACGGCGCAAAAATAGTATTCGGTTCTCTTAATCAGACACGCCTTTCAGCCGCTGCAGGCGGTATAGGCGTTGCCCAGGCATGTCTGGAGGCAGCCACATCCTACTGCAAGGAACGTGAACAGTTCGGTCAGGCAATAGGAAATTTCCAGATGAACCAGGACATGATCGCCCAGGTTGCCTGTGAAATTGAGGCCGCAAGGCTGATGGTCTATAAGGCCGCCATTCAGAAGGATCAGGGCCAGCTTGGCAACACCCTTGAGGTGGCTATGGCAAAGTACCTTGCAGGTGAAATCGCCGTCAAGGCGTCACAGGTTGCCATGAAGATTCTCGGGGCCTATGGTTATTCAACAGAATACCCGGTCGCCAGATATTATAGAGATGCACCTGCCTATCAGCTTGTTGAAGGATCAAGCAACATCTGCAAGATGATTACAGGGCAGGATCAGCTAGACATACGTAAAGCAAATAGATAGTCAGGAGGTAGTAATAATGAAGCCGTATTTTGAAAGGATGACACCTTTTGGTAAACCCCTTACAGAAAAACAGATAGAAGACGCAAAAGAAAATATACAGCAGATTTCCGAAGTTGAAGCTGAAGTAGCCAAGGCGATTGAGGATGTTAAAAACGCCGGAATACCCGCTGAAAAGATCAAAGCAAGAGGTCAGATGACCGTATGGGAAAGGATAGAATACCTGGTCGATCCCGGCACCTGGTGTCCCCTTCATACATTGTATAATCCCCAGTCTAACGAGGAAGGCACCACAGGAGTAATTGACGGCCTGGCCAGGATAAACGGCAAGTGGGCAGTTGTTATAGGCTTTGATAACAAGGTCATGGCAGGCGCCTGGATTGCGGGACAGGCCGATAATCAACTAAGAGTAACCGACATGGCCAAAAGACTGAGGGTCCCACTTGTCTGGTTAGTTAACTGCAGCGGTGTAAAACTCCCCGAACAGGAAGAGGTATACGCCAACAGAAGAGGAAACGGCACCACATTCTTCAGGCACGCGGAACTGGAGAAGCTGGGCGTTCCCATACTTGCAGGCATTTACGGAACCAACCCTGCGGGCGGAGGATATCAGGGAATTAGCCCTACACTGCTGATCGCGCACAAGGACGCCAACATCGCTGTCGGCGGCGGCGGAATTGTAGGCGGAATGAGCCCCAAGGGCGGATTTGACGTTGAAGGAGCAGAACAGCTTATCGAGGCCACAAGGCATTTCAAAGAGGTGCCTCCGGGCAGCGTTAATATCCATCATGATGCAACCGGATTTTTTAAAGAGGTATATGATACCGAAAAAGGCGTCCTTGATGCCCTTAAAAAATATATGGACATGATGCCTGCCTATAATCCTGAGTTTTTTCGTGTCGCGGAACCAAAGGAACCTCAGTTCAAGGCCGATGACATCAACAGCATAGTGGCCTTCAACCAGAAAAGAAGCTACAATTTTGATGAAATGCTGGCCCGGATATTTGACAACAGCGAACATATGGAATTTCGTCCCGGTTACGGCCCCGAGGTGTATACAGGCCTGGCCAAAGTCGACGGTTTTCTCATGGGCTTTATAGGAAACAGACAGGGTTTTCTGGGCGCCAAATATCCGGAATACGCGCCCTATCCCGGTATCGGAGGAAAACTCTATCGCCAGGGTCTGATCAAGATGAATGAATTTGTCACCCTGTGCGGCAGAGACAGGGTTCCTATAGTCTGGTTCCAGGATACATCGGGAATAGACGTTGGGGATATAGCAGAAAAGGCGGAACTGCTTGGACTGGGACAATCCCTGATATATTCCATCGAACAGACCGATGTGCCCCAGATATGCATTATTCTGCGAAAGGGGACAGCGGCAGCCCATTATATAATGGGGGGGCCAACCGCGAATAATCATAACGCCTTTACCCTTGGAACGCCTATGACCGAGATATATGTAATGCACGGCGAGACCGCAGCAGCAGCCTCTTTCTCAAGGCGTCTTGTCAAGGAAAAGGATGCCGGAAGACCTCTGCAGCCTGTCATCGACAAGATGAATGAACTGGCACAGCAGTATTATGAGAAATCAAGACCAGTCTACTGCGCCAGAAGGGGTTTTGTGGATGAGATTATTTCACTGCCGGATATAAGGAAATATATCGCGGCATTCGCGGGTTGCGCGTATCAGAATCCCGCGTCCATCTGTCCTCAGAATCACATGATGATTCCGAGAATTATTAAAGGCTGATCTATAAACAGGCGCGGAGTGAAGCACTCCGTGCCTGTTCTTTTGAATATAGCTGTTTACTCAACTATTACTCGTTCTGATATCCCTAAATCCTCAAGTATCTGATTTATATCGGCCTCAAAATTTTTCTCCATCTGTTTATCTATTGTCACTGAAAAATCTATACCTATCCTGATATCAGACCCATTTCTTAATTTGGGAAGAATTTTTGTGCCAAGCCTGTTCCATATTTCA
>CAZJOB010000368.1:0-4145 GCA_964547435.1 uncultured Desulfatiglans sp.
AAATCAAACAAAATCCGAAAGCCCTGTTTTTGTTTGATTTTCATTTGCTTTAGTCATTTTTAAAACTTTTAATTGCCACCCCTTACACTTTAAACCCTTAGCCTTGCGCCCTGCGCCCTGCGCCTAATTTTATCCTTAAACCTTTCACCCTGAACCCTGCGCCCTGCGCCCTGCGCCAGCTTTTATCATCCATACCACAAAATAAATATATAGTATATGTCATAAAAACAAATATAAGGTGACAATTAAGCAGAATTATGATAATTGAAGCGCTATGATCGATGATAAGGTAAAAAGGAGACTCACAGAGACTGTAAAGGGAGCGGGTTGAGCTGCCAAGCTGGGTCCGGGGGACCTTGCAAAGGCACTTTGCGGTCTTGAACTGCCCACGAATGATAATCTGCTGGTGGGCCTGGAGACGTCTGACGACGCCGGTGTTTACAGGCTGAGGGACGATCTTGCCATTATTCAGACAGTGGATTTCTTTACCCCGATCGTTGATGATCCCTATTCATTCGGTCTTATTACTGCGGCCAACGCACTGAGTGATATCTACGCCATGGGAGGCGATCCCCTGACTGCCATGAATATTATTGCTTTCCCTGTTTCGAAAATGGATATCAGCGTGCTTCAGGAGATTCTGAGGGGCGGTCTTGACAAGATCAAAGAGGCCGGCGCCCTGCTGGTGGGAGGCCACAGCATTGAAGATGATGAATTGAAATACGGCCTTTCTGTTACCGGCGTCATACACCCTGATATGATTACAAAAAACAGGGGAGCAAAACCCGGCGACAGCCTCATCCTCACCAAACCGATAGGCACCGGAATCATTAATACGGCCATCAAGGGCAACCTGGCTGATGAAGAACTGATCATGACAGTTACCGATATTATGGCATCGCTGAATAACGAAGCCTCACGACAGATGCGTAATTATGAGGTCAGCGCCTGCACGGATGTAACAGGCTTCGGGCTTCTGGGTCATGCCTGTGAAATGATCGATGACAAGTCTGTCGGGTTAAAGCTCAACTGGGATAAGGTTCCGCTGATCGACCAGACGCTTGATTTTGCGCGTATGGGGATTGTCCCTGCCGGGGCCCACAGAAACAGGGAATATAGAAAGCACATGATAAAGGGGCTGGATAATATAGGCCCTGTTCTATCCGATATCCTTTTTGATCCTCAGACATCGGGCGGGCTGCTTATTGCCCTGAATGACATGGATGCAGGTGACCTTGTGGACAGACTGAGATTCAGGGGCCTGATTGATGTTGAGATCATCGGAAGGTTTACGAGCGAGAATAAGGGGGAGATACTGCTCTAGTCCTCCAACAGTCCCAGATCCTTTTTTAACCCTTCCAGGATGTTCTGATTTTTTTCCCACTGCGAAAGGGATTCTTCGAGGTCATCTTTAATGCCGCGATACTCATTCAACAGGGGGATACTCTTATTCTTGTCCTTGAAGATCTCGGAATCGGCAAGAAGACCGGAGACCTCCTTTTCTCTGTTTTCAAGAAAGGATATCCTTTCCTCCAGGGATGTCAGCTTATCTCTGACTGGTTTCAGCGCCGAGTTTATTCGGGTCCTGTTTTCCGCCTTTTGTCTCCTTATCTCTTTCTTTGTCGCGGCATCTTTTTCTTCGGATACCCTGCCTGTCTCCCGGAAGTTATCGGGTTTTTCCTCCTGTAATGTGCGAGTATTTTCATTCAGTTTGTCTAAATGGATGTAATAGTCGGTCAGATTGCCCGGATATTCAGTAATAATATGGTCTCTGATATCCCATATTTTCGTGGCCAGCCTGTTTACGAATGACTGGTTGTGCGACACGAATAAAATGGTCCCCTGGTATTTTTCCAGGGCGTCAATCAGGATCTCGGATGAAATAAGATCAAGATGGTTGGTCGGTTCATCCATAATTAGAAGATTCCCTGGTTTTATCAGTATCTTAGCCAGTGAGACACGCGCCTTTTCACCGCCTGACAGGACCTTTATGGGTTTATCGACATCATCGCCGGAGAAAAGGAAGGCCCCGCACACCCCTCTTATATAACTTACACTCTCATGAGGCGCCACACGGTATACTTCATTTATAATGGTACTGCCGGTATCGAGCATTTCAGAATGATGCTGGGCGTAATAACTCATTTCCACATTGTGGCCCAGGGTTAGACTGCCCTTGTCGGGATCAATCTCTCCTGCTATCATCCTCAAAAGTGTCGTCTTGCCGAAACCGTTCGGGCCGATAAGGGCAACTCTTTCGCCTCTCATTACAGTCAGATTGATATTGCTGTAAAGCTCATTGTCCCCGAAGGCCTTGGAAAGGTCATTGATGGTCAAAGCCACTCTTCCGCTCCGCTCTACCTCCGGAAATGAAAAATGAATGCTCCTCTCGGTTTTATATGTCTTTACAATCTCTATCTTTTTCAGGAGTTTTAACTTGCTCTGCGCCTGTCTCGCCTTGGTGGCCTTGTAGCGGAATTTATCAATGAACTTTCTGGCCTCCTTGACCTTTTGTTCCTGATTCCTGGCCTCTGCCTCAAGTCTTCGGTTCTCTTCTTCCCTGGCCTTTATATAATGATCGTAGTTGCCCTTAAAAATGCGGATTCCTTCTCTTTCAAAGCTTATAACGCGCCCTATCTGCCGGTTGAGAAATTCCCTGTCGTGACAAACGAGGAGGATAGCTCCCTTGAAATCCCTAAGAAAAGACTCGAGCCATCTCACGGAAGGCATATCCAGATAATTGGTCGGCTCATCAAGGAGCAGAAGATCGGGGTTCATGTAAAGAATGCCGGCAAGGGCTGCTCTCATGCGCCATCCGCCGCTTAACTCGGAGACATGATTATTAAAATCCGCTGATTTGAATCCAAGACCTTCAAGGATCTTTTCCGCCCTGTGGGAGGGGTATATATCATCCAGGCTGCTCAGTTGATTATGAATATCAGCCAAACGGGCGGCAAGCTTCACCTGCTGGCTTTCGGGAAGTTTATTCTTAAGTGAAAGCTCTGTATCCCTGACTTCTCTCCTTAATGAGGCGCGGCCGGGAATTGAATCCAGGACAGATTCCAGAAGCGGACCGGACAGGCGTTCGCTGATATCCTGGGGCAGGTAACCGATCCTGGTCCCGCTTGTTAGTGTTATTTCACCTTCATCAGGGGACATCTCCCCTGACATTAGCCTGATGAGAGTAGTCTTTCCTGAGCCGTTGGGTCCCACGAGACCTAAGCGGTCACCTGCCTCCACCTGAAAGCTGAGACCGCTGAAAAGTTCTCTTTGAGAAAGAATAAGATGAAGATTTATAATATTTATTAAACTCATAACAGGATATATATCCAATAACTAATTAATAATAAAGAGGAATTTACCGTGCCTGGTATTTTGCTCGGGTTGATAGAAAAAAAAATAATAAGAAAAATAAGATTTGCATTTAAGTGTTTCTCATGTTATGACGATATTTCAATTGAACCTCCACGGTTCATAACTAGCCCCCAAGCTCTCCTCAACCCTCTTAGCTTAGGGGGCTTTTTTTTCATAAAACAACAATTCGGGGTTTAATGTTTGAAGATTGAATCAAGCACTTCCTGTATTTGAGAAGGGGTGATATAGCCTTTATCCATAAGTATTTCACCGATCAAACGGTGTGTCTTATATTTGATTTCTTCTTCAACCTGAATTTTTAAGGTCTCAATGAGGTTTTCCGCTGTTATAAAACCTTTATCAATGGCAATTATTCCAAATTGCTTTTCATAATGCTCTATTTTTCCCGGTCTGTCAGCCACTGGCAATTACTCCTAAATTTTGAATTAATCAATATTGACGATCTCCGTTCCTCTTTTTTATCAATATCCCGCAATACACACAAACCATAATTATTAACCATAGGACAACCGCCATCCAGCTTTGAAAAAGATGCCAGAGAGCGCCTCCCCCGACAAAGGATGGAATAATCATGACTATTCCGATACCTATATCTCTGCTGACATCGTCCATTAACAGTTCCTCATACTCCTTTGAAGTTTATCTCCGATAGCACAGAATAGAAATTTTGGCCATTACTTTATTCGCCTGTCTTCTTTTTATCCACGGCAAAAGGCTTGAAATAGGAAATTATTCCCCTGCCCATTAACTCCCCTCCTGACTTTCGGGCC
>CAZJOB010000369.1:0-4135 GCA_964547435.1 uncultured Desulfatiglans sp.
AAATTAATGGATTCCGGAATCAAGTTCCGGAATGACAAACCAGGGAAATCGACTTCCAAGGAAGTCAGGAACGACTTCGTGACTCATAGCATGGTAGTCTCGGCATAAATCAGTTTTAAGTCGAACAACATGACCTATGCATAGCATAAAACAACATAATTATTTGTAGGGGCAGGTCCCCATGCCTGCCCGGTATATGCCCATAAGCGACCTTTGCGGGCCGACAGCCGCCTTCGCCAAGGCTTCCGCCTTCGCTAAAGCTTCGGCGTGACAAGTCGGCGTGCCGGGCACAGGTCGGCCCTTATGGGTAAACATAAATTTTCAACTGTGACCTTTTACTGAGGTCAAAAAAGCCTTAGTTTCTCATATGTTGCCGCGAAGCGGTATAATTTAGCTTTTTACGAGTTCACCAAATTTGTTGCACTTGTAAAAAGTCCAAAATAGCATTATTTTGTCACCCCGGTGGAAGCCGGGGTCCGGTAATTTCAGACAACTATGGATTCCGGCTTTCGCCGGAATGACGTTTGTGGGGCTTTTTACGAGTACATCAATTTTCAATAAATCTCCTCTCGTTATCCGCCCGGCTCAAGGCCATGGGCTAAAAGAAGCAAAGAAGGATATCATCAGACTATTTTAGCCGATCTTATTGAATCCAAAACCCTGACGGTCTCCGCTGCCATTTTGACGTTATGGACCCTCACAATATGCGCCCCGTTCAAAACACACGCTGAAACGGCGGCCATGGTGCCCACATCCCTTTCAAGAGGATCTTTCCCTGTTATTCGTCCTATAAAGGCCTTTCTGGATATTCCCATCAGAATGGGCCTGTCAAGAATCTTAAACCGGGCGAGATCCCGAATAATGGTCAGATTGTGCTCAAAGGACTTTCCGAAACCTATGCCAGGGTCAATAATAATCATATCTCTCTTTATTCCTGCCTTCTCAGCCGTTAAGATGGCATTATTGAGGAAGTCTGTTATCTCGGAAAGGAGATCATCATAAACCGGATTGTCCTGCATGTTTCCGGGTGTGCCCTTCATATGCATAAGTATCACTGGCACGCCGGCCTCCGCTATAACCGGCGCCATTTCAGGATCAAATCTCAGTGCGCTTATGTCATTAACTATGGAGGCCCCTGCGGCGATAGCCTGTCCGGCCACCTCAGCCTTGCAGGTGTCAATGCTTATCGGAATATTAACCTTACTCTTAAGTGCGCCAATAACTGGAATTACCCGCTCCAGTTCATCTTTCAGGGACACTTTTTCGGAATAGGGGCGTGTTGATTCACCGCCGATATCTATAATGTCCGCTCCTTCACGTTCAAGGGCAAGACCCTGTTCTATTGCTTTATCCCTGTCAAAAAAAAGCCCTCCGTCTGAAAAGGAATCCGGGGTAATGTTGATAACACCCATAACAAGGGTTCTCTCATCAAATTGCAGGGAGTGCCCTTCCCAATTCAATGAGTATTTTTTTCTCCGGGACAGGGTCAATTATTTTTTATCTCCCTTACCAGTTTCAGTTTCAGGTGTAATCCCCAGAATTTCGTCGATATCACGGCCCTCCAGTGTCTCTTTTTCAAGGAGAGCGCCGGCTATCGCATGGAGTTTATCCAGGTTTTCGTTTACCATATCAAGGGTCTTGGAGTATGCGTCCATCACAATGTCCCTTACCTCCTGATCGATCCTCTGAGCCGTCTCTTCACTGTAATCCCTGTGCTGTGAAATCTCTCTGCCCAGGAAAATCTGTTCCTCTCTCTTTCCGAAGGTCAACGGGCCCAGTTTTTCACTCATGCCGTATTCACACACAAGCTTCCTGGCGATATCAGTCGCCCTTTCTATATCATTGCTGGCGCCAGTGGTCTTTATCTTCAGAACGAGCTCTTCGGCTACTCTTCCTCCTAAAAGCCCGTATATCATATTTATCAGGTATTCTTTGGGCTGTATGTGTTTTTCATCTACGGGCAGATGCTGTGTAACGCCAAGCGCCCTTCCGTGAGGTATAATTGACACCTTGTGAACCGGATCAGTCCCGGGGAGAAGTTTTCCCACAAGGGTGTGCCCCGCTTCATGATATGCTATAATCTTTTTCTCCTCATCGCTGATGATCATGCTCCTTCTCTCTGTTCCCATCAGCACCTTGTCCTTGGCGTCTTCAAAATCCACCATCTCAACCTTGTCTTTGCCTCTGCGGGCGCCCATGAGAGCCGCCTCATTTACCATATTTTCCAGATCCGCGCCTGTAAATCCCGGGGTGCCCCTGGCAAGGATTTTAATATCCACATCACCCGCTATCACTGTTTTTCTGGTATGGACCTTGAGTATTCCTTCTCTTCCCCGAATGTCCGGCGGGGGTACAACAACCTGACGGTCGAACCTGCCGGGTCTGAGAAGAGCCGGGTCCAGGACATCAGGCCTGTTGGTCGCGGAGATGAGTATTACACCCTCATTTGATTCAAAACCGTCCATTTCCACCAGAAGCTGGTTCAGGGTCTGTTCCCTCTCATCATGACCGCCTCCGAGTCCGGCCCCTCTGTGACGGCCCACCGCATCTATCTCATCGATAAAGATTATACAAGGGGCATTCTTTTTACCCTGGACAAAGAGATCCCTTACCCTTGAGGCCCCCACGCCGACAAACATTTCAACAAAGTCGGACCCGCTTATACTGAAAAAAGGCACGCCGGCTTCCCCGGCAATAGCCCTCGCGAGAAGAGTCTTTCCAGTACCCGGAGAACCGACCAGCAATACTCCTTTTGGTATTCTTCCTCCAAGACGTGTGAACTTCTTGGGATCGCGCAGAAACTCTATTATCTCCTGAAGCTCTTCCTTTGCCTCGTCAATTCCCGCCACGTCCTCAAAGGTTACCTTTTCGGTTGATTCATTCATCAGCCTTGCCCTGCTCTTTCCGAATGAGAGGGCCTTTCCTCCTCCCGATTGCATCTGGCGCATGAAAAATATCCATACCCCTATCAGCAAAAGCACCGGAAGCAGTGAAAGGAAATACTGGAACCAAGGAGATTCATCCGGGGGCCTGAATTCTATCTTAACGCCCCTGTCCCTCAGCATACTGATCAATTCACTATCTATCAGGCCGTATGTCCTGAAATCACCCTGTGAGGAGTTGCCTGAGAGGTTATTGCCCTGGATTGTCACCTGAAAGACATTGCCGCTTTCTATCATGTTAATAAAATCACTGTAGCTTATCTTTTCACTTGCTCCCTCATGAGTCCTGAAGGCATTAAAAAGCATAACCACCATCATTAATATGACCATCCAGAGAGCAAGATTTTTATAAAAAGGGTTCAATGTAAAGCCTCCTGTTAGAATAAATAATTTCGACATTATAATGTCTTTTTTATAAATCTTCAACCTGCAACCTTAATTAGATAAATTTAAGTCATATATATTAATTAAGGAGTTTGTTTAATAATATATTTTCTGAATAAATTTACAATATATTATAAGTTGAAATTTACAAAAAATTTGTTTATCTTCATGCGTCAACTCAACTAATCGTGAAAAAAGGAGTAAATAATTGAATATCGCCAATAATCTTGAAGATGCGGCCCTGTATTTTCCAGATAATACAGCCATTATTGAAGATGGTAAAATTGTAACCTATAGAGAATTCAATCGCGACGCCGGCAGGATTGCTTCGGCTATGGTTGATTTCGGCATCAGGCCCGGCGATCACGTGGGCTTTTGCGCCCCCAACTCCTATTCATGGCTCGCATTCTATTTCGGAACGCTTAAGGCTGGCGCCGTTGTCGTAACATTTTCACATCACCTTAAAGGCGATGAATTCTCCAAGGTGTTAAAAGATTGCATGCCCAGAATCCTTTTCACCGATGAAAAAAGGCTAAAGGACCTGGAGGCTTTTAGGGATTCGGCACTTCCCGAGCTTGTCGTGGCAAAGGATGGAGATATTTCATGCTGGAAACTGGCAGAAAAAGGGAATCCGGATTTCAAGGCGATAGACAGAGACCGCCATGATACCGCTGCTATTCTCTATACGGGCGGCACAACCGGAATTCCTAAAGGAGCGATGCTCTCCCACCAGAACATTCAGGCATCCATGTTTAACGTTGTCAGAAACGAGCGCTCCACAGAGAGGGACATATCCCTGTGTTTTCTGC
>CAZJOB010000370.1:0-4127 GCA_964547435.1 uncultured Desulfatiglans sp.
TTTTTCGCACAGGCCAGTTGATCGAAATTTTTGCATAATTGCTGCCTTGTCAAAAAAAGAAGATTAAAATACACCACACAAAAATCACAGCGTTTTGAGAGGTTTAATGTTTCTGTGAGACCTTGAGAAAGATGATTTTCTATGTTGTCGTAGATTTTTGGCATTTTTTCACTTCCCTGATTTATTAAAAGCTAATTATTTCTATATATCTGGTATAACTGAAAATCCTGTCTCTTTTACGACCGGTCAATTCCTGTATTATTTTCAGATCTTTGAGATGGTTGAGGCACTTGTTTACCGTGGCAGGGGAGATATTCGTCTTTTCAGCAAGCCATCCTGCCGTGGCAATTGGCCTTTCCAGCAGTACATTGTGAATTTGCTGAATTGATGCGGACGCACGTCCCATGCCGCTGATTTTTTCTTGGTCTTTTTTTGATAAATCATTAAGTTGTCTGATCGTATCCACTGCCTGGTTTGCAGTGAAAATTACGGCTTCCGCAAAAAACTCCAGCCAGGATTCCCAGTTGCCGGTTAAACGAACCGTATTAAGGAGTTCATAATAGTATTGCCTGTGAGTCTTGAAATACAGACTCAGGTAAAGCATCGGTTGCCGGAGTACTTTCTGTTCACACAATAACAGTGCTATCAAAAGCCTCCCCAGACGCCCATTGCCATCAAGAAAAGGATGAATAGTCTCAAACTGAATGTGAGACAAAGCCGTCTTTAGCAACGCAGGCGTGCTCTCCGGCTGATCGTGAAGGAACAACTCCAGATCGCCCATACATTGGAGCAGCATTTCGGGCGGCGGTGGAACAAAAACAGCGTTTCCGGGCCTGGTTCCTCCAATCCAGTTCTGGCTTCGCCGGAATTCTCCCGGCGTTTGATTGGCGCCTCTGCCCTTTGAGAGAAGAATGCCGTGCATTTCTTTCAACAGCCTCAGAGAGATGGGAAATCCTTCCGCCAATCGGGTCAGGCCATAATTCAGCGCGGCGACGTAGTTGCTGACTTCCCTGACATCATCAATCGGCACACCAGGCGCCTGGTCAAATTCGTATAACAGGAGATCGGAAATTGAGGATTGTGTTCCTTCTATCATGGAAGAAAGAACAGCTTCCTTCCTCACATACGTATAAAGAAAAAGCAATGAATCCGGTAAAAGCAGTGAAACGCTGTCCAGTCGACCAAGGGCCATTAGGGCTTGATCATATTTTTCTCTTAATGCAGGGGTCCATTCAATAGGGGGCTTTGGAGGCAGGGGGTTCGGAATAAATGCCTTCACCTTTTCGCCTGCCGTTGAAACAACCGAGTAATATCCCTGGAGAGATCTTTCCATTTTTTTTAAACCTAAAATAAGGGTTGGGGTTATTTTAGCTTAATAAGTTTTCCTAAAATAACAAGACAGGAAATAAAAGTCCAGTTTTAAATACTATCCTTGAACATTCCATTCCGTAGGGGCGAAAAATCTTTCGCCCCTGCGTTTATAATGATGCCGGGCATATGATATTTCGGTCATTCCGGACACGAATCAGTATTTCCCCCATGCCGCCTTCATTGTTGTCACCGCTGTATCGCGCGAACAGGGTGTCCGGTTCGGCTTTGGGTTCAAATCCCTTTTCAGAGATGGCCTTTATGATCATGCCCCAGAAAGGGGGGGTATAAGTGCAGTTGCATGTGAAGGTGGGTAATAATTCCGGGATGTCGTTTTTTTGGCCGAGAAGCATGATTGTACCCCGAACCATTCTTGCGCCTGTCCTTGGCCCCGGTGCGCCCGCGACAATGATAGTGCCTGCCTTCATGTTAAAACCTGCCGCGTCTCCGCAATCGCCCTGAACATATATAAGCCCGCGCCTCATGCGGGCGCCAAGCATCTGCCCGGCGCTGCCGGTGATGATAATGGTTCCTCCTGCCATGCCCTTTAAGTGTCCGCGATAGGCAGAGGCGGCATAGTGTCCGGCATTTCCCTCAACAATAAGAAGCCCCCCTTTCATGTGTGCGCCCAGAAAGTCTCCGGCATCGCCTCTGATTGTAAGCACGCCACCGCTCATCTTCGCGCCCGCGTGAAACCCCACTGACCCTTCCACCAGCATACTGCCTGAAGACATGCTTTCACCCAGTCGCTTGAAGCGTGTGAGATCTCCTCTCAGTACGAGATCGGCCTGCCCGGCCTGTTTGTTCTCTAAACTTTCAGGGACATTCACGATATTCACTGTAAACCAGTCTCTCACCGGTTCCTGGTTTTTGCCGGCCAGCAGCAGGATGCTCCCTATCTCGTCTTCATTTTTTCCATTGACCTTTTCAGGAACAAGGTTCTCCGCCTCAATGGGTATGTCGGGTGTCTTTTTCAGTGTTAATAAAATTTGTCGAATCATTACATATACCTCAACAATCTTGTACAAAAATGGTTTATACAGACCGCAAAGCAAAGGTCTGTATAAAATTATGCCGAAAAGTGACTACTGTTGACTATTGCCTCTTATTTGCTTTGTCTTTCTTTAGCATTTTTCGTGTGGTTCGCTGTTTAATCAGCTTTTTATTCGAGGTATCGATCTTATCCAGCGCTTTATCAAAATCACTCAGTTCAATTTTTGGCGATAAAATTCTTTTTTCATGAAATTTATCATATTCATTTTCTGCCATTTGTTTTGCCATTTCATGACTGATCTCTCCTGCATGGTACAGGATATCCCGGTCATTGATTGAAAGAAATCTATCAAGTTTTTTAATCCAGTCCCTCATATGCATGGGGATTCGACGCATCGCCTGACCCTGGGCGAAAATCAGGTATTGTTCAACAAGATTGTTAAGAGCAGCAAGTTCATTTTCTGTGAGATAATTTTTGGCGATAGTTACATCGTGTTTACGAACCTTTGCACCTCTATAGTTGGTTAGGCCCATATTAGGTTTTTTTGCATTGGCTCTTGAATGGATTATTTCCGCTGCTGTCTGTCCGGTTATGGCCCAGTGCATTTTATTCTGAACTGTTTTAAAAAACTCTATGCTGATATCCAGTGTCGGGTCATAATCTATACTGGTGGCGTATATGTCTGTTATTTTCTGATAAAACCGCCGTTCCGAGGTCCTTATATCCTGAATGCGTCTGGTGAGTTCTTCAAAATAATCAAATGGCTGATCAGGGTTTTTTAAACGCTCATCATCTAGGATGAAACCTTTTACGATATATTCTTTAAGCCGTTCTGTAGCCCATATGCGAAAACGTGTAGCGACATGACTTTTCACCCGGTAGCCGACTGAGATGATCATGTCCAGATTGTAATAATCAAGGAGGCGTTTTACTTCCCTACTTCCTTCTTTTCGAACTGACAAGTATTTCTTGACAGTTGCCTCTGGAACCAACTCACCCTCTTCAAATATCTTTTGAATATGAAGGCTTATATTTTGCTTTGTTGTTTGAAACAATTCTGCCATCATCTGCTGGGTCAGCCAGACTGTTTCATCTTCCAGCCGGACATCCAGCTTGAGTTTGCCGTCTTCTGCCTGATAAACCAGAAATTGTCCTTTTGAATTAACCAGCGCTTGATTGTCCTTTTCTTTCATATTATGCATACCTCTGTATACTGGCTCACGAGCTTGACTCCAAATACTATCTGTTTTATCCCGCCTCAATTTTGATGCTGTTATTTTCCCCAATCGATATTTGAAGTACAATCTCTATTTTTCTTATCTTATTAAATGTACTGTTAATTCAGCAAGCACCTGAAAACGATAATGTTTGGAGGATCATATGGTTTAAATCTGTCAAAAGGAAGACACAACAACGATAATTCCATTTTCCCCTTTCAAAAGCCTTGATATTACAGCATCTCAGAAGTTTTTTGCTTATTTATGGTCCCTGTTGACTAGAGGTGCCAGTGTCAGGGGCGTTTAGAAATACAGAAGAAGCCTCTTTTTTCCCTCTGAGAACCTTGCCGACGCTATCGTAGTACTTGTTTAGTCGTTCGAAGAAGGGTTCCATTAAGTTAATCTCCTGTAATTGTCCAACGCCACAAATCAGCCGCGCGGTTTTTTGCGTCGGCTGAATCTGCCTTGTTAGGCGAAATCATCCGATAATCTCGCCAGTTCTTTGAAATCACTTTCTTTGAGAATTCGTATAGGAATACCGCTTTCAA
>CAZJOB010000371.1:0-3836 GCA_964547435.1 uncultured Desulfatiglans sp.
GGTGAATTTTTTAACTCGATTTTAACGCTACACAGCCTTGCCGAAAGGACACGGTCGTCACCATCTTTATCTCCACATACATGATCCTGTATTCCGGTCAGCTTTACCGCCTTCTGTCGAGACCCTTGAAGATATTTGAAAGGCGAAATCCCTACCGCGAGGCAGCAATTGACACCGTCGGGGAGGAAGGGGCGGTAGATGTGATTCTATCAGGACTGGGCAACTATGGAAGCGGACTCATGGAATATCTTCTGCGAAGAGAAAAGGTTGTACTGGGAGTCGATTATGATCCCGGCGCATTGAGCCGATGGCGAAAAAGGGGGATTCCGGTTGTTTATGGAGACATGTCCGACCCTGAGATACATGAACACCTGCCCCTGAACAAGGCGCGGTGGGTTATAAGCACTGTCCGGTCAAAGGAGATGAATCTTACGCTCATAAACAATCTAAAGACACACCTGTACAGCGGCAAGGTTGCCTTGACTGCTATAAATGAAGAAGAAGCCCTGGAATATGAAAAGGCCGGGGCCCATCTGGTTTTCCGGCCCTTCAGAGATGCGGCCGAACAGGCTGCCGATACACTGGCCTATGCCATAGACTTCCTGCCGGAAGAAATCGACTGGCCTGTTTCGTTCCTTGAGGTGCGCATTAGATCAGGGTCTTCAGTAGCGGGAAAGACCTTAAGAGATCTTTCATTATCAGCGTCAGGAACATCGGTTATGGCCGTAAGCCGTGGCGGACGCGTCTTTTATGAGCCGGAACCCGGCTTCAGAATATTTCCATCGGATATTCTTCTTCTTATCGGATCTCCTGCGGGACTGAAAGAGGCTGAACAGACTCTGAACCAACTGGAGATGCATAAGAATATTGAAAGTTCCGACCGATTTGAAATAGCAGAAATCCGAATCGCTGATGACTCACCGGTTTCCGGGCAGACACTCGCGAATATACAGTTCAGACAGAAATACGGCGTAACCCTGGTCGGAATACGAAGAGGCCCGAATCAGATTACAACTATTAATCCGACAGAGCGTCTGATGGCCGGGGACTGCCTGATTGTTTTAGGTAATGAGGGAGCGGTCAGGGATTTGAAAGCCCGTGAACCTATATAGGAGTCGGACCTATAGTGTCTGGGAGGCTGTCCGAGAATACATTTTTATACCATTTTAGTCATTCCCGCGCAGGCGGGAATCCAGAAAATTCAGGCACATATAGATTCCCGCCTTCGCGGGAATGACGGCTGTTGGCCCTTTTACGAGTACAACAATAATTGAACTAGGGACAAAAGGTGAGTGAAAATAAATCCAAAAGGATCAAGATAAGCATAAGACAAGCCCTTGCCCTTCTGTGGCCCTATGTAAGGGACCGGGTTTTTTCCCAGATCAAGTCAGTCTGGCTGATTATTCTTTATCTGATCTTTTTCCAGACGATTATTTTAAGGATTAATATCTCAGATGCGTCCGTGATCGCGATAGGCATAGGTCTTGTGGTGATCGGGCTGACAGTATTTATGGAAGGTTTGTTTCTGGGACTGATGCGTCTGGGTTCGCTTGTGGGCAGCGGTCTTCCAAGAAAATCTCCCATTGCCATTGTATTGTCCTTCGGCCTGGTTTTAGGCTTTCTTGCCACCCTGGCAGAACCTTCCATTCAGGTGCTGCAATTGGCCGGCGAGTCAGTCAAACCATGGGAGGCGCCGCTTCTGTTTATTCTGTTGAACAAATATTCAAGTTATCTTGTATATTCGGTCGGAGTCGGTGTCGGGGTGGCTGTTGCACTCGGAATGGTCCGGTTCTATTACAACCTTTCTTTAAAGCCTTTTATCTATATATTTGTTGGGGCGCTTGTTCTGGTTACAATTTGGGCGAGCCTTGATCCGAACCTGAAAAACATAATCGGACTGGCATGGGACTGCGGGGCAGTGACCACGGGACCGGTTACAGTGCCGCTTGTCCTGGCGCTCGGCATTGGAATATCAAGAATGGTCGGATCAGCAGAATCAGGTGCAACAGGTTTCGGGGTGGTTACACTTGCTTCGCTTCTTCCTGTTATTGCGGTTCTGGGACTCGGCATCTATTTTAACGAATCTGTTCCGCTGCCCATGAGCGAAAGGGATTTTTTCAGAAGTAATATGATTGACCGGACAGAAAAGCTTTTCAAGGACAAGGATGACCTTATGCGTTATGTGCTGATGGAGGCGAGTCATCAGTCTCAGGTCACGTTTTTTGAAGGAGATCGTGAGAAAATGAATAAATATCTGAAAGATATCACGGTTTCGGAACAGAAAAGGAAGGCAGTCTTCGGTGATGATATTAATGCCATGGAGAGATGGGCTGTTTCAAGGGGAACCGAGGAACAGCAGATGGCGATCTTTGGAAGTATCGAAGAAGTGAGGAAGGCTTCTCTCAGGTACATGAATGAAAATATAAGGGAAATAGATATAAAGGAGCTTAGTAAACGAAATATTACCGCTGCTTTAAAGGCCATCGGACTGTTGGCCATTCCGATTCTCATTGTTTTTTTTCTGCTTATAAGAGAGACCATGCCCTATCCTGATGAGATTGTTCTGGGTCTCTTCTTCTGTATCTTCGGTCTGGCACTGTTCAGTACAGGCATTGAACTGGGACTTGACAGACTGGGAACCCAGGTGGGGAATAGACTTCCTGCCTCCTTCAAGGCCATCCCCCTTCCGGAAGATAGAAAGATAATAACCGATTTTGACACAGGTGTGGTTAACACGGCTATCGCTCCTGACGGGAAGAAACAGCAGTTCTTTTATTACGATGATGGTGGAAAAATAATAACCACTCCCTATGATCCGGATGGTTTCGATCAGGTTTCCGGTCAATACAGTTATACTCCCTTGAAAGGACCTCTATTTGGGTCAGGGAGCCCTCTGCCAGGGATTATCGTAGTTGTATTATTCTCTTTTATCATGGGTTATGGGGCCACACTGGCGGAACCTGCCTTAAACGCCCTTGGAGTTACAGTGGAGGAATTAACTGCGGGCGCCTTTAAAAAGCCTCTTCTTATGCAGTCTGTTGCTGTTGGCGTGGGAGTTGGAATAGCCATTGGGGTTGCCAAGGTTGTGCTGGATATACCTCTCACATGGATTCTGGTTCCCTTTTACATTTTTCTTCTTCTGATCACTAAATTATCAACCGAGGAATTCGTGAACATCGGATGGGACAGCGCAGGTGTTACAACAGGCCCTATAACTGTTCCGCTGGTACTCGCCATGGGGCTTGGAACCGGCGCCCAGGTTGGCGTTGTGGAAGGGTTTGGCATACTTGCTTGCGCCTCAGTATGTCCGATTTTGTCGGTCCTTCTGCTGGGGCTCTATGTAAACAGGAAGAGAAGGTCTGCTCTGAAAGAAAAGACTATTATCGACAAGGAGTGCCAAGAGGATAAAAATGGTAATGAGTAATACCTTAACCCGAATTACAGCCTGCCTGCACAGAAATATTTCAAAGGATGTTCTGGACGTCTTAAAAGGGGCAGAAGCCCGGGATATTCATCTTTATTCCGCGCGTTCTCCGGTAATTGAAGTAAAGAAAGGAGTGTTTTCGATCCTGCCCTGCAGAGACTTGGTAGACGACCCGCTTGATGTTGTCTTCTGTCTGGTTGAGCCGGATATGGAACGTTTTCTGGTCGATCTGATTATTGAAAAGGGTTGTCTGTATTATCCCGGAAGGGGTTCAGTCCTGGTTGAGGACGTTGAATTGATAAAGAGTCACGAGATATTCGGGGACTATGGAATTAAACCGGTTGAAACAGGTCCGCAGCCTGTTCACCTCTATTCCTGCACCGGCATCTGCTGTATCATGAAAAGAGGGCAG
>CAZJOB010000371.1:3846-4123 GCA_964547435.1 uncultured Desulfatiglans sp.
AATGTCGCCAGAATAGCGCTTGACACGGGAACCTGTGTTCCGGCTATCCATTTCGGCACAGGTACAGGAGTACGTGACAAAATGGGGCTGTTGAGAATTACTATACCCCCTGAGAAAGAGATAATACATGTCTTTCCCACACCCTATGAAGCAGATCATATTATGGAAATGATGATTGATGCAGGCCGTCTGGATCAGCCGGGAAGCGGTTTTATCTATGCCTTTCCTGTCAGGAGGGGACTGATAAACACAAGGGTAAGCAGGGGTGAACAGTACC
>CAZJOB010000372.1:0-4114 GCA_964547435.1 uncultured Desulfatiglans sp.
GCGGGCAGAATGTCTGTGACTGTTATCGTTGCGGTCTCTGCCTCAGGCCCCAGGTTGCTGACATTGATGGTGTAATCATTATTCTGCTTTTTTGAAAAATTTCCCTTATGGCTTTTTCTTATAGACATATCCGCACCGGTTATGACCGAAACCTCAAGTTCTCCGATGGCCGTATGGGTTATCTCCCCCTCCTCCCCTTCTTTGGCATCAACTGAGAAGGTCCAGGTTCCGGCAGGTCCGCCAGCAGGAATTGGATACTCATATTCATAAATCTTCGTAATACCCGTGGCATCAGCATATACCTCTGTCATTAGCTCGTTGCTTATCACATGGGTAGAACCGGAATCTACTATACTAATTTGTGCACCGGTAATATCAAAGCTGCCGAATGGGTCGCTTACCGCGGCCCTTGCATAAACTGTATCGCCTGCCCTGGCGCCTGATGAACCTATGAGCTCCCATGCCGGATAGGCTACATCATAAAACTCCACACTATCCACGTTTATAACCGTGTCTGTGTCTATCTCCACCCGGGAGTATTCATCCCCTGTTCCTACCGGATGAAGATTGATAGTGTAAACACCCCATGTTCTTGAATGTGATATTGTCACAGTTATTTCTGACCCTGGAGGAATATCTATCTGTGAGTACCTGGAAATTTGAAATTTCATCTCCATGGGAGAAGTTCCAGGGATATAGACATAATTTCTTTGAACAGAGCCTATATAATCATGATCAGAGGGAATGCCCAGCTCCACCTTGATCCAATCCCATGTTCCCGCTGATGAAGAACTAAGCCACAAAACAACATCAATAACATTATCATCTCCTCCATCAACGCTTAATACGTCGCCTAAAGCAGGACTAAGTGTCCAGGTAGTTTCTGTATATTCAGGTATTGTTTCAGCAGGCTGTGGTCCTGAAGGCATGATTCGGGAGAGATTTCTTCCCGATTCGGTATGCAGATAAAGGGGTTTGATTCCGCTTGCCGGACCCGGCTCTCCCACAGTAACCGTTGGTGCTGAAAGGGTTAAATTAGTACCCCCTGTAAACATATAGGCGGTGTTATCTAAGGTTGTGCCTGACCACGCTCCTGAATCAATAGTTGCATTAAATACAATGGTCACAGAGCTGTTGGCCTGCACTGTGATATTTTCTATTACAAAATATCCATTATAGTATGCTCCTCCTGTTTCGCTCAAAGTAACCGTTGCCCCTGCGGGGTAACTCTCAACAGAAAAATCGGAAAAACCCTGTGCAATGCTGTCAATAACCCTAACATTTTGCGCATCTTTGCCCCCGCTTTCAGTAAGGGTAATGGTATACTGAAGAACGTCTCCGGGCTCAGGGTAACCTCCGTTCAGGTCAATTACTGTCTTTTCAGATTGGGAAAGGTCCGAATTAATTATCGGGGTTACATCACTATTAGAATTATTACTGTCAACAGGATCAAAGGTGCTGCTTGTTACATTAACTGTATTAGTCACCTCAGAATAGGCATACTGGCTGACTGCCACATTGAGTATTAGTGAAGGGGTAGAATCTCCAGGGCCAATGGTTCCTGTATATGAAAATGTGAGGAACTGGCCGTATTGTGAAACCAGGCTCCATCCGGTTCCTGAGAAAGAATCATATGAGAGACCGTAGGGAAGGGTTTCTGTTACGGTGATGGTATTGGTTTCAATGCCGGGCCCATTATTTGTCACAATAATGGAATAGGAACCGGTCTGACCCGCGATAAAATCTGCGCTATGGCTTTTATCTATTGAGAGATCAGCGACATTATATTCGTAGACGGTTATATCCTCATCATTTTCTGGATCTGTAAAGGAAGGCGTATCCGGATCCTGTGCAATTGCTCCGTCATCATCTATGAAACTTGCAGAAGGATTCTGGTCATAGTCTGCCTTTGCTGTGTTGTCGTATGTTGAAGTGCCTGACGCGATATTCACATCAAACTCTATGATAACTGATCCGCCGGGATTGATGGTCCAGGCGCCCCATTGAAGACTTGTATCGCCGCCTTCAGGATTTGTGGTCGATGTTCTCGCAGCATAGTTTTCAGCGATTGAAGCACTGCCGGAAACAAATGAAAAACCTGAAGGAAGAATGTCGGCGATTACAACACCAGTAGCATCTGCATTTCCAATGTTTTCTACCCTGATAGAATAGGTTCCCTGAGTAATTCCTATTACTGCATACGGCGTGCTGGTATCCTTATCTATTGTGAGAACTGCCGACTGAACAGTAATGTCCTCATCAGTCTCAGGGTCTTCACCAACGGGAGTATGCCGGTCCTGGGCCACATTGCCCGCGTCATCAATAAAACCTGTCTGACTGCTGTATGCATAGGCCGTGTTGTCATAGGTTCCTGGCAGTGCAGAGGCCTCAATATTTACTTCAAAGTTAATGGTAACCGTGGCCCCTGCCGGAATGTTAAAATAGCTCCACTCAAGATCTGATGATCCTACTGACGGGGCTGTGCCGTTGAAGGAGGCTCCTCCGGTTAGCTCTAACGTGACCTGACTTGCAAAGGTAAAATATTCCGGCAGCGAGTCATAAACCGAGACATTGTTTATCTGCGCGCTGCTGCTGTTTACAAGGGTTATGGTGTATTGGCCTATACCACCGGCACTGACTGCCGATGTGGTGGTGTCCTTGTCAATAGTCAGAGAGGTTACAGTTACATCCTCATCATCTTCCGGGTCTTCTCCACTTGGAGTGCCGAGATCCTGGGCAACAGAACCCTTGTCATCAATGGTGTAGGAGGCAGATTTATAATTAAAGCCGACTGAGGCGGTGTTGTCATAGGTTTTGGGCGCCGTTGCGCCGGCAACATCGACACTGAACTCTTCTATAAGCACAGATCCTCCGGGGTTTATTGTCCATGTATTCCATTGAAGATTTGCTGCACCATGCGCAGGATTATTGTTTGAGGTCCTGACAGCACCGTCCTCAGTAACAGTGCCGGAATCAAATGTAAAACCGGATGGAAGAGAATCTGTTATAACAACATTTGTGACATGTGAATCACTGATGTTTTTCACCTCAATGCTGTAGGTGGCTGTGTCCCCTGCTGTTACCGAAGGAGTGCTTGTATCTTTATCTACAGTAACCGCGGTAACATTGATCAGGGAACTGTCAAAGGGTGAAAAGACCTGGGAGCCGTCCAGCCTGATCCCTTGTGCCTGCGCATAATTGGTGTATGTGCCGTGCTCAACCGTTGTGTCTGTAACCGCGTCAAAGGCTATGTATAATATCTCATTCGGGCCCATATTCAGATTGTTGAGTAGGGCGTTATTCCATTGAATGGTCTGGCCGGATATGACCGGATCAGCCGGAGAGCCTGAAAAAGTAGTATTGTCAGGAAACAGGATCTCCGTGGTTCCCGGCACATAGCTGAACCCTTCAGGCAGTATGTCTTTTACCGATATTCCATTGACGGGATAATCATATGAATTGATCTCCAGTCTGATCGTGGTGATCTCCCCTGCTGTTGGAGCAAGCACGGAAGGATCTGCTAAGCCCTCAATACCCAGAATAAGATCCATCCAGTCCGGAGACAGGGGAAGGATCGAGGAACCCAGGTCAAGGTAAGGGGCGTAAGGCCCTGATACATCAGGGTCCTGCCCCCATACAACACAAACTGGTCCGCTTGCCCAGATATGCATGCCTGTATTGTCTTTGTCCGGATCAAAAATTGCCTGTGAGTCCAGCCTCTCAAGTATGTATGTCTTATCCCAGATTCCGTCAGTAGGGCTGTAGTCGACCTTCACAATCGTATCGTCTTCCACAGCCGTGACAAATGCGGGTGAACCGTTGACAGTAGGAACGGCCTCGGATGAACCGGGAGCCCAGCTCAGGAAATATTCGTTGGTGAGAAATTTATTGGGAACCAGTGTAAAACCCCAGTCCTTGTCCGGGCTTTCAGTGTCGACAGAACCAATTCCCCAGAAAACATCATCAGACCTCAGATATACTCCTGATCCATTGGGGACATATCGGCCTGCGCCATCCTGATATGATATGGTGCTCCTGGAAGGAACAGCAAATGTTCCTGAACCGGTCTTATCCTCATAATCAACGAGGATAAGGGAATTATTGGGATTATAGA
>CAZJOB010000373.1:0-4108 GCA_964547435.1 uncultured Desulfatiglans sp.
ATGCTTAAGCAACTGATTTTATTGTTTTTGTGCCAATCTTTTTAACACCCTTTATTAAGCGATTTTGGCAACGTTGCCATTTTCGATAAATAGGAATTACAGCCCGGATTTTTATTGCCATTTGGTAAATTTGCTCATATTAGCATTTTTACCAAATAGAAAAATTACGCCCTCTTTATTCCTATATCTATTATGACTTTCCAAGTTATTACAGAGACATAAACTGATTCTATGGGGTTGAAAACTAAATTTTTATCGAGCGTCCCCCTTAATGGGAAAGAAACCCCTTGATAATTTTTTATTCAGATCATCGGCTTCTTGAAATGAGCCTCATTCAATTTAATGCTCATTTTGATTTCCTTTTATTATTTTTTCCTGTACTGGGCGCCGGAAACGATCAATGTTTCCACACCATCCTCATCAGTCTCAATCCGCACGCTCTCGCCGCGATTACGGCCAATTCCGGCGGTAAATGCTAGAGTGTCACTCTGTGGATCCAGCACCGTATTAACTCTTAAAGGCCCATCCATTAGAAGCAAGCCATCGCCGATCTCAAGCGTCAATGTGCTACGCACAAGCGCAAAATCTTCTATGACGTAGTTCGACGCGTCATCGACCGGCAGATTAATTATTTCCCAATCTCCCACCCTTGCCTGCCATGCGTCTGAAATATCCAATGGAACAAATAGCTTACCGATCCGAACAGCATCAACTGCCGAGCTCCACTGGAACATCATTATGTCATCCTCGACTTCGCAAAACTCAAAATATTTCTCTCCATCAATATTTTCCCATAGACCGTTTTCAAGGTATAAAAGTTCAAGTTCAGTCTCGTTTATGACTAGATTTATCCCGCCACTATCGTTAGCAGATATAAAAACCGGTGAGATCTCTCCAACGTAAATGCCGATAATAGAATCAATCAGTCCATCGGGTGCTGCTGCGATGGGTGAGTAAGGCACGGGATCAGGAGCTGTGGGTGCTATTCCAATCTTGGCCTCAAGTGCACGTTGAAGGGTCAAAACAACAGCATCAGTGGCTAGATCGCCTCCAGTGATGGAGTTTGTCAATACCACCGCGCCAAGTCCATGGTCGAGAAGAACACTAAATTGGGAGGTTTGGTCTACAGTGGCTCCATTATGCCAAGCAACACGTCCGGCATAATCAAGGCTTGAATCGTTAAGAAAAAAAGAGAGACCATGCTTTACGCTGTCATCTGCCAGGCTGCCAGTAGATTGATCAGTGAAAACTTCATTCATTGTATCCTCTTTCAGTATTTTTCCGCCATCATCTAATAGGATGTTCGACATGTATTTTGCCATGTCCAACCCCGTTGAGCGCACCGTTCCGGAAGCATATATATTACCATAGATGTAAACCTGCGGCTCTCCTAATACATAACCCTTTGAAATCCTTTCCGCAGGCCATGTTCTTGCCCCGAAGGTGGTATCATGCATATCCATGTCATCAAACATATCGTCGGTGTACTTTTCAAATGTCCCTCCTGATGCATTCATAATCACAGTGGTGAGTAAAGCAAACGCAGTATTCGAATAGGCAAACGCGTAGTCTACCGGCATAGCGGTGTATTCTCCAGTTAGGTACTCAATTAGCCAGTCCGTCCATAGCGGATCAGGGTTATTAGCAGTGAAACTACCTATGAAAATGTCAGTAGGAAGTCCTGAATGGTGAGTAAGTATAGACCGGATCGTGATTGGCGCAGAAGAAGGAAATCGCTGGTTTATACTGAATTCCGGAATGTATGTTGTAAGTGGGTCGTCTATATTTAATTTTCCATCATCAGAAAGGCGCATCAGAGCAATGGTTGCAAGTGTTTTTGAATTGGAGCCTATTTCAAAGATCGTATCAGGCGCAACGGGAATGTTGTTCTCCTTGTTGGCATATCCAAACCCTTCTGACCAAACAAGTCTTTTTCCATCTACAAGTGCAATAGCCACGCCTGTGACCTGATCAGCCTCCATCCTTTCGTGGATGAATGTCTGCATCTCCGAAATAACTCCACTGTAGTCCGTCGTTACAGGTTCGTTATAGTTATCACAACCTATAAAAAATATGAACACAATCAAGAGTGCGTTTACAGAACGAAAAGTTTTCATTTTATGACCTCATAATTAAAAACCATCAAGACATATATTACACATGTAAAGAAACATTTATTGTATTCTAGATTCGAAACGGAATTCAAACTTGAAGTCCATTTTGGTTAATAAGAATTTCCTTTTTGAGGAATGGAGCATATGGAGTTTGGCGTTGTATTTCAATATTAAATCATCCCATCATATTGCAGACACATCTTGCAGTCCCAAAATAATAAACAAGTAAGTCATAGATGAAGTACTGATAGATTGTCATGTTTGGCTAAATAGGCAATAATTGCAGAAATTTTCTGTATCAGCACTTAAAACTACTCTTCATAAAGGATGTCGCCACCGATCGACCGAAGATTCTAAATCCTTTGGATACACTGAGAAAGCGGAAGGGAGCATTGGCAAGATCTTTCAATGTAAAGATGCTATTTAAATCTACCCTTAGTACCCTCTCAGATACTCAATGGCGTACTGGAGTTCAACATCGGTTCCTGCCGCAAAGGCAAGTACATTTTCGAGGGTTTTAGGAACCCGAGGATTGGGGACTACACCGCCGATCCCGTTTCTACTGTCCAGTTGAATCACCCCGTTCTCATCGATGGAACGACCGAAAGGATATTCTATAGTGTACCCTCCCGGCATCTTGATACTCCCCCCCACCATTCCGAAAGAGCCGTTTGTACCGTGAAACCCAATCACACTCCCGTTCGGAAGCTGGGATATGCACATTGTCGGGCCTTCTCCGGAGCTTATCGTTCCGGGATTAACCAGGGCTATCACAGGCCCGTCAAAAAAAGGCGTTTGCGGGTTAATTGAGATGTTGTCGATGACCGGATTAAGACCATATTCATCACGTTCGTTAATCGTGATCTGCAAAAACCAGCCGTCCCTTTTGTCGTAATATTCCTGATATTCGTAGAAGGAAGGAGAAGAGAAAAAGAAGCCGCACAGGTCAGCGGCAAGCTGGTCCGATCCCCCGTAATTGCCTCGTAGATCGACGATGACTCCGGGCACACCGGCATCGACAAACGAGGTGATCGCCTCTTGGAATTCCTGGAATATCCGGGTGGGGTAACCGGGGTTCGACAGATCATGTTCCATCCTAACAAGGACATAGCCGTAACCTTCCGGTAGTATCCGGTACTCCACTTGGTCCGAAAATTCCGCCTTTTTTGCAAAGTTCAACAGTGAAAAAGTCTGTCCCGCGTCGTCTACGGCCGTGAGGGTGGACGTTTGGGAAGCCGCCGAACCGGGGTTCTTGAACTCGACCTGGACATCCGCGCCGACCGGGCCACGGGTTAGGAGTCTGGCCTGCTCAATCTGGTAGTGTTCAAGTGTGGCCTGGGTGTTTTCGCCTCCGAGGGTGCCTGTCAATACCTTGTAAGGAATAGCGCCGACATCGATCTGTCTGATGGCTGTTTTGACCGGTTCTCCTCCCCACGAGATAATCTCGGCGCCTGTAGCAATCCCTGCCAGATCGGCCAGCCCGTTCGGGACCATTGCGGCCGCGATCACCCGCGAATCATCCAGTTCGGCCACCGCCATCCCGAACCCTCCACCCGCCATCTCCTTTCCGAGGGCCGTGGGCACTGTGGCGTTCTGTGCGGCCAGGCTGAGATGTCCGTCGGGGATCGAGCAGACATACTCGTGCAGTGCAAGGTAATAGGCTTTTTCATCGCCGGTGTCCTCGGCTTGCATGATGAGCGGCGCAAATCGGTTGTAGAGACTAGGCCAGTCCACATCCTTCCACTCACTAAAAGCATACTCAAGTGAGAACTTGTGGTGGGCGGCTTGGAACGCATAGGTCCAGGTGAGTGTACTGTAGTCAGCAGGATCGGGGTAAGTGAAATCGTTCCTGGCATCTGTTTCGGTGTGAGTATCACTTTCTTCTGAGCAACCGAAAAGGATTAGCAGGATCAGGTAGAATAGGACAAACAGCGAATATTGAGCCAATTTAAGAGCGCGAGATGCGCGTGCCTTAATACTATAGCTGATCTCAA
>CAZJOB010000374.1:0-4098 GCA_964547435.1 uncultured Desulfatiglans sp.
TGCCTGTCCCGATGCTGTTTTCGGGAATCGCGGAATCCACTGTTTTCAGGAATTTATGGTCTCACACCTGTGCGGGAATAAGCCAAAAGGGTACACAAATGTATTATCGGGCGACCTCCTAGACACAATCATCGGGATCAATGTCAAGGATCAGTGAAACAGCCTTTTTTATCTTGCCGATGTCTTCAGCAGATATTTCACCTATCCTGTCTGAAAATCGATTATGGCTTATGGCCCTTATCTGAAAACAATCTACCGCAGACCTTTTTTTAAAACCATTAGCCGGTGCCGGTTCAAGGACTGCAAAGAATGGATTGTTTTCCCATAATGGGTGCCATCCGGTTATTGGAACAACTATGGCCAGTCTGAGGTTTTTGGTATCGCCAGGATTCAAAACAACCACAGGCCTTCTTTTTTTTATCTCATCTCCCAGGGCAGGATCAAGATTGACCCAGTATATATCACCTGTTTTCAAAATCTTCTCCATCGAGTGATTCAAAAAGATTCTCATAGACCGCTTTGCCGATCGCTTCCATTGCCTTTTCTCTCTTTAATTCCCTGAGCCTCTTTTGATCTGTTTTTATTTTTTCTTTAACAGCCTGCCGAATATATTCACTGAGGCTTTTGTAATTCAGTTGTTTATGGGTTCCCTTTATGAACTCATAATCTTCGCTGTCCAGTTGCAATTTTGTCTGTGTCACCATTTTTTACCTCCTTTAAATGGGGTAAATATTAATACCAAATTATGTCACCATTATCAAGCCCTAAAACTTAAGCCCTATTTATGGATAACATAAAAGGCTGTCGATTCTTGAACCCTCGAACCCTTGACCCCTTTTCCCTGCAATCTCAAAAGAGACTCAAATCACTTGCTCCAAAGCCCCATCAGCCTTACGATAACTTCTGATGCCTTTTCCATATCCTCAAGGGCAATCCATTCATATCTTGAATGAAAATTATTGCCCCCGGTAAACAGGTTCGGAGTGGGAAGGCCCATGAAACAGAGTCTGGCCCCGTCAGTGCCTCCTCTGATGCTTGTCCTTACAGGGGTAAGTCCCGACAGTCTGACTGCCTCCTCCGCCTTTTCTACAACCACGGAATGATGATCCAGCACCTGTTTCATGTTCCTGTATGATTTTTTTATTTCAATGCCGACAGACGCCCTTTTGTATTTGATCCTCACGTCTTTGACGATGTCTTCAATCAAATTTTCCTTTTCCTTCAAACCCCTCTCTGTAAAATCACGAATAAGGATTGCCATATCGGCTCTTTCAACTGTCCCTGACAATAGATGAGGGTGAATATATCCCTCCCTTCCTTCAGTGTTCTCGGGCGAGCAGGCATCTTTCGGAAGCCTTTCGACTATTTCGGAGGCGATCCTGAGCGCATTCACCATTTTATCCTTCGCATAACCCGGATGGACGTTTACTCCCTGAATACTTATCTCCACGCTATCGGCGCAGAATGTTTCATCCTCTATCTCTCCCGCTGCCCCTCCATCCACGGTATATCCCGCGTCTGCTCCTATCTCCCCGATTGTTATCTTTTCAGTGCCGTGGCCTGTCTCCTCATCAGGGGTAAACAGCACCCTTATATTTGGTCGTGGATGATCAGGATGTCGAATGAGGTAGAAAATGGCGCTCATAATCTCGGCAATTCCCGCCTTGTCATCAGCGCCCAAAATCGTCCTGCCGTCGGTTGTTATTATCGTCATCCCCTTTCTGTGGGCAAGCAGCGGATTTTCATCCACTCTGAGGATTGTCTCCGGGTCGCGGCACAGGATTATGTCTTTGCCATCATAATTTCTATAAACCAAAGGATTCACATTCGCGCCGGAAACATCCGGGCTGGTATCCAGATGTGCGATCAGCGCGATTGCGGGCATTGATCCTTTTTGATTTGTTCTCAGGGATCCTGTCACATATCCCCATCTGTTGACTCCAACATCGTCAAGGCCCAGTTCCTTCATTTCATGTTCCAGTTTATGCGCTAGATCAAACTGTTTTTGCGTGGAAGGAAAAGTATCGGATTTATCATCAGACTGTGTGTCGATTTTTACATAGGAAATAAACCTTTCCAGAAGATCCGGGAAGTCCATAAGATATTTGCTCCTTTTACCGCTGTTTGTCGCGGGTTTTATAAATCCTTTCAGGGATTGCATCAGGAATCAAGCGGGCCAATAATATTTACATTCTCATCTAAAAGAATGTCAGCGGTTTCATTCATATAATTACCTTCTATTATAATGTAATGCAGGCCTGCGACATTCTGATAAAAGCGTTTGAAATCATTGATCTTCACTTCAACCTTATTTGAGCAGTATTTATCCATACCGCCGTTATAAAACGTCTTCTGATCAGTATCATCAACAGTCGTGCAGGTCTTCCCTGACCATATTAAAAAACTCTTTAAATCCTTTGTGTAGGCGCCCATGGTTACATCGATGCCGACCGGAAATTCCACCCTGGGCACGAGGCCTGTTCCAAATCCATGATAATCATGCAGATGGTAGGGCAGTTGAGGAGAATTCAGTCCAAGGAATTTTAAAGGCGCAACACAGTGGCGAAAAACAATGCTCGATCTTTTCGCGTCAACAGACGCCACATTGGCAAAATAAGAAGGTTTTCCGCTGATCTTTTCAAAGGCCATCGATGTCAACAATCCGCATACATCCGCCTCGCAGGCCGCGGTTATTCCTTCATCTCTCAACCGTGCAAACGCGAGGCATGGAATAGGCAATATCGGCTTCGAAGTCAGGGTAAATGACAGACAATCGATTGATATCGCTGATAATTTTTCTTTTTCTATAATGGAACGTAAAAGTACATACATTCGGCATTGATCAAGCAACAATTCTTCAGAAAGATTGTCGGCTGTTTTGGCTTCTTTTTTCCATCTTTTCATATCCTCAACAGCGCTGGTTTTATCAATATTTTCAAGAAGGGTTTTAAGATCATCCACCGGGCGGTATTGTATCTCAACGCCTGTATGGTCATAGACATAATCTTTCGTAAGGTTATGAGCCGGTACGCTTGCAGAGTCAAAGGGCCTGCCATAAATAAGGGCTTTTTCCCCTTCAATAATCCCGGGCGATGAAGCCTTTTTTAACAATGCTATTACCTCATTCTCCGAATTGGCGAATTTCACTTTTGCGCCCCTTGCGCGCAACTCAGCCGCGAAATTTACGTCAACCATGATAAGGTCCTTATTCGGGCAATAGGCCACAATTGGCATATTCACAAATCCCAAAAACTCGGACAGTCTTCCATAATTAAATGCAAGAGGACCCAGACATAACAGAAGCATGCCCGGGTTTTCATTCTTAATTATCTTCATGAGTTTCTTAGGTTCGCGAATATTTAACTGTGAAACACTGACACGAAAATTGATATCGGGGTTTGATTTTATAGACTCTATCAGACTGTTATTCATGTTCTGTGCGCCGCTCAGACAAAGCAGTTTCCTGTTTTGGACAATTCTTTTCCATTCCCCGGGATCCGGTAAAATTCCTGTCTTATCCGCATGCATGCCGGCGCAGGAAAGTGTTGATCCCACAACCGCTGCAGCAGCAGTCTTCATGAAATCACGGCGGTCTAAAAAGCAAATTCCTTTTTTCTCTCTGTCCATTACCTTTCTCCTCTGATTTTAAAAAATAGCGGTAAGATTATTGTCAACAGATACATATCTGATTCTGATGCGATATTTTATGCTTCCAGCGCCACGCCCAGATGACTGATGAGAGACATAATCTGCCTGGTGTGGTCGTGCCAGCAAAATTTTTTATCACACCTATTTGAACTTTTTGTCAATATTTTTCATTGAATACAATGGGGCTTAATTAATAATTACACATAACCGAAGCTATTAACATGACGCACCTATGGCGCTGTTTTAAAACCCTGTAGGGGTGGAATGTTAATAGAAAATGCATAATCAATAGAAACAAAGCCCCATGGGGGTGACATAATATAAATCGACTCATAATCCGGACTTTATATAGTATTGATGTTCTCGTAAAAAGTCGATTTTCCTGGTTTGTCATTCCGGAACTTGTTGAAAATCCCGATGCTGTTTTCGGGGCCTGCCGGGTCGTAGCCT
>CAZJOB010000375.1:0-4087 GCA_964547435.1 uncultured Desulfatiglans sp.
CGAAAAGCGCTTCCTTATCCTCCTGCATATCCTTATTATATGCAAGAGAAAGTCCCTTCATAACAGTAAGCAGCGCCATCAGATTGCCATATACCCGGCCTGTCTTGCCTCTTATCAGTTCAAGGACATCGGGATTCTTTTTCTGGGGCATTATACTGCTTCCCGTACAGAATGAATCGGGAAGTTCAATAAAACCGAACTCTCTGGTTGACCATAATATGAACTCTTCGCATAGCCTGCTCAGGTGCATCATGAGCACTGAAGACGCGAACATAAATTCCAGCACAAAGTCACGATCGCTTACCGCGTCCATGCTGTTGTCCGATATTGCGTCAAATTCAAGCTCCTTCGCGACCATTCCCCTGTCGAGATTAAATGTTGTCCCTGCCAGGGCCGCGCTTCCCAGAGGACTGATATTTACCCTTGCTCTGCAATCCTGAAAACGCTGCAAGTCTCTTTTCAGCATCTCATAGTAGGCCAGAAGATGATGCGCAAGCAGTATGGGCTGAGCCGGTTGAAGATGGGTGTACCCCGGCATTATAATGTCAATATTCTTCTCGGCCTGAGAGACCAGTTCTCCCTGCATCTCCCTGATAAGCATTTGCACTCGTTCTATGGCCTCCCTGACATACAATCTCACATCCAGGGCAACCTGATCATTTCTGCTTCGTCCGGAATGCAGCTTTTGCCCGGGCTTGCCGATCTTGCCCACCAGTGTCTTTTCCACAAGTGAGTGTATATCTTCATGGTCGTCATTTACCTGAATCTCGCCCCTCTCGATCTCTCTTCTGATCTCCGTTAAGGCCTTGATAATGCTTTCCGCCTCATCCTGGGTGATAATTTCCTGTCTGGCAAGCATTCGGCAATGGGCCATGGATCCCTCAATATCATAGCTGTAGAGCCTTTTATCAAACCCTATTGAGGAGTGAAAAGAGTCCACAATCTCATTTAGATCCTCTTTAAAGCGTCCTCCCCATACCTTTTTAGACATCACTGTATTCCTTTAATTATTTTCGTGTTTTCAAAAGACTCGCGATCCTCATTCTGAGTGCGTTAAGTCTGATGAAACCTTCGGCATCGGCCTGATTATATACATCTTCACCCTCGAACGTGGCGTAATCAGGGTCATATAATGTGTTGTCCGACTTACGACCGACAGTAGCACAGTTGCCCTTATACAGTTTCAAACGCGCCGTGCCGTTCACGTTTTTCTGTGTTTCGTCAATAAGCTTCTGAAGCATCTCCCTTTCAGGAGAAAACCAGTATCCGTTGTAGACCATTTCCGCGTATCTTGGAACCAGCCCGTCTCTCAGATGCATCACCTCACGGTCCATGGTAATGGATTCCACTGCCTGGTGCGCCACTCTTAGTATTGTGCCGCCGGGCGTCTCATACACACCCCTGGACTTCATCCCCACATAGCGGTTTTCAACAATATCGATGCGGCCTATACCGTTCTTCCCTCCGAGCCTGTTGAGATGAGCCAGGAGCTCCGCCGGAGACATTCTCTTTCCATCCACGGCCACAGGATTTCCCTTTTCAAACTCTATCTCCACATAGGTCGACTTGTCAGGCGCCTTTTCAGGAGACACCGAAAGGACAAACATATCCTCATCAGGTTCCTTGTATGTGTCTTCCAGAATGCCCCCCTCAAAACTTATATGAAGAAGATTCCGGTCGCTTGAGTATGGTTTTTTCTTTGTAACCGGCACAGGGATCCCCTTTGAGGCAGCGTAGTCCATCAGGTCTTCCCTTCCCCTGAATTTCCATATTCGCCAGGGCGCTATTATCCTGATCCCAGGTTTGAGGGCGTGATAGGCCATCTCAAATCTGACCTGGTCATTTCCCTTGCCAGTGGCGCCGTGGCTGACCGCGTCAGCCCCGAATTTTTCGGCGATCTTAATCTGTCTCATCGCGATCAGGGGCCGCGCAAGCGAGGTGCCAAGAAGATATCCCGATTCATACACGGCATTGGCCCTCAATGCCGGCCACACATAATCTCTTGTGAATTCTTCCCTGAGATCTTCGATTATGATCTCTTCGGCGCCCGTATCCATGGCCTTTTGTCTAATCCCTTCCACCTCTTCGCCCTGCCCCACATCAGCGGCATAGGCTATAACAGGGCATTTATATGTCTCCTTCAACCATAACAGGATTACCGATGTATCAAGGCCCCCTGAATAGGCCAGTACGATTTTTTCTATTTTTTCACTCACAGTTTTTCTCCCTTTGAATATTATATTCCCTATTTCCTCAATATTACCCTTTCCAGAAGCGCCTGATGCAGATAAAGCTTGTTCTCCGCCTGGTCAAATACGATCGAATTGGGGCCGTCCAGAACCTCGGAGGATATCTCCTCACCCCTGTGTGCCGGCAGACAGTGCATGACAATCACACCGGGCTCAGCCAGATCAACCAGTTTTTGATCCACCTGGAATCCCTTGAAATCAGCAAACCTTCGGTTCTCTTCATGCTCCTGTCCCATACTCGCCCACACATCGGTGTTAATTACCGCGGCGCCTTCGGCCGCTTCCGCGGGATCTTCAACCACTCTTATATTGCCGCTGTTACCTTTCATGACTTCCCGGTCGGGATGATAACCTGAAGGACACGCCAGAACCAGTTCAAAACCCATTATACTCGCGGCCTCGACCCATGAATTGGCGACGTTGTTGCCATCCCCTATCCACGCAATCTTCATATCGCTGATGTTCCCCTTTTTTTCAATAATCGTCATCATGTCACTCAGCACCTGGCATGGATGATACAGATCCGTGAGCGCATTGATGACAGGAATCTCAGCCCATTTAGCCATCTCCTTCACCAGTTCCTGGGAGTATGTCCTGATAGCTATAGCGTCAATATAACGCGACAGCACCCTGGCCGTGTCGGCTATTGTCTCATCCCTTGACATCTGTGTTTCGGCCCTGCTCAGGAAGAGAGTCTGTCCCCCGAGCCTGAACATGGCGACCTCAAAGGAAACCCTTGTCCTTGTGGAGGCCTTTTCGAATATAAGACCAAGTGTATATCCTGTAAGCGACCTCGCGGAATGGTGCTTCTGTGACTTCAGTTCAAGACCCCTTTTAATCAGGCTCTCAATCTCATCCTTATTCAGGTCCCTGATTGTCAAGATATCCTTTTTCATTTATACACCCCCGAAAATCTCATCAAGAGCATTAACAAGAAGATCAATCTCCCCCTTTTTTACCGTAAGTGGAGGTATAAAACGCAGTATCATGGGCTGAGCGCTGTTTATCAAAAAACCCTTTCCCATGCAGGCGCTGACAACAGGCGCCGCCTCCTTATCAAGCTCCATGCCTATTATAAGACCCATGCCTCTGACCTCTTTGATGAAACTGTGCTTTTCCTTCAGTTCATTTAATCTGCTTATAAAATATTCCCCCATTGCTCTGGCATTATCCAGCCATCCGTCGTTTAAAAGGGAATTCAGAACCGCGGCCGCGACAGATGTCACCAGCGGAGTTCCCCCGAATGTCGAGGCGTGACTTCCGGGACCAAAGGCGCTGCTCAATTCTTCCTTTGCCAGCATGGCGCCGATCGGCAGGCCGTTTCCAAGGGCCTTGGCAAGTGTCATTATATCGGGCTCAACGCCAAAATTTTGATATGCGAACAATCTTCCCGTGCGGCCCATTCCAACCTGAACCTCATCAAAGATAAGAAGGAGATTATTCTTGTCACATATCTTCCTGACTCCTTCGAGATACCCCGCAGAGGGGCATATAATTCCGCCTTCCCCCTGAATGGGCTCCAGCATGACCGCGCACACATGCTCACCAATTACTCTCTCCAATCCATCCAGGTCGTTAAAGGGAGCGAACATAAACCCGTTAAGAAGGGGATCATATCCCTTTTTTATCTTATCCTGGCCCGTGGCTGAAAGGGTTGCCATAGTCCTGCCATGAAATGATCCCTTCATGGATATAATGATGTTGCGGTCAGTGTGATATTTTTCATTCGAATAGCGCCTGGCCAGCTTAATAGCAGCTTCATTCGCTTCCGCTCCGCTGTTGCAGAAAAACACCCTGTCGGCGAAAGAGTTTTCGACAAGCATCCTGGCAAGCCTTAC
>CAZJOB010000376.1:0-2752 GCA_964547435.1 uncultured Desulfatiglans sp.
AGGAGGCTGTCCGAGAATACATTTTTGTACCATTTTAGTCATTCCCGCGCAGGCGGGAATCCAGTCATTTCAGGTGCTTATAGATTCCCGCCTGCGCGGGAATGACAGCCTGAGCTATTCTCGGACAGCCTCCTAACTGAAAACACTGGATTCCGCGGCAATCAAAGCCTGCCCCGCACTTGATGCTGGGCCGGGGAATGACAAATTAAAAAAAATCGACTTTATGCGAGTTTGTAAAGGAGATATTATCATACAAAAATCATACGCGGGCATAAATCATGAAAATACTCATCCTATGTGATGTCCTGTTTCCTGACACTATTGGCGGGGCCGGAAGGGTCGCCTTTAATCTCTGTAATGAGCTCGGGAAAAAGGGGCATTCGGTTCATGTTGTTACACGCAATCCGGGCATTAAGCTTGATTCTTTCGAGTCTACGCCTCATTTTGACATTCACCGGTTTAATACACCTCTAAATGAATCCGCCCTTCTTTTTCTCCATGAAATAAAAAACAGTCGCACGCTTGCAGGAAACCTTAGCAAAAAGATTAAATTTGATATCCTGTGCGTTCACCAGGCTATGGCGGCTGTCGGCCCTTTAATGAACAGGAGACTCAAAAATATTCCCCTTATCTATTATTTTCATTCTCCCTGGCATCAGGAATATCTAATCAAAAAGAGCGGCGCCGGAGACATAGCCGGATCAAAAGACCGGCTCATTGCCCTTATGATGCGTCTTATTGAGAAACGCATGCTGAACAGGGCCTCAAAGGTTATTGTTTTAAGTGAGTACATGAAAAGTGAGGCTGCCGACCTGATTATCCCTTCTATGAATAAGACAGTCATCATTCCGGGAGGAGTTGACACGAATAATTTCAATCTTTTAAAAGGAGGAAAGAAAGCCGCGCGGACAAAAACCGGCATACCTTCAGGAAAGACCGTGTTCCTTTGTGTTCGCAACCTTGTGCCCCGAATGGGCCTGGATAGTCTTATAAGGGCTTTTAAAGAAAGCAGGGAACTCCGAAACAAAGGCATCCTTTATATCGGCGGCACAGGTCCGCTGGAAAATCATTTAAACTCACTGGTCTCAAGGTATCGGCTCGATGAGGCAATACATTTTAAGGGTCATATTCAGGATGGTGATCTTCCCCTGTATTATCAGGCTGCTGATTTTTTTATCCTGCCGACAGAAAAGCTGGAAGGTTTCGGGCTTGTGATTCTCGAGGCAATGGCATGCGGTACACCTGTCATTGGAACGCCGGTGGGAGCCATACCGGAAATTATCGGGGCGTTTGATAAAAGACTGCTGACAGGTGGAACAAAGGAAGCTGACATCAGAAAAAAGATGGAAGAGATTATTGAAAATAAAAAATCATACTCTTTTGCACCGGCAAAATGCAGGAAATTTGTTGAGAAAAATTACTCCTGGAAAAAGATGGCCGATGATTTTGAAAATACAATAAAGACCCACTTAAATGCACATCATTAAGTGGGTCTTTATCGTTTTATTTATTTCTGATCTTTAGCAGCCAGTTCTTTCAGGATCTCCCTGTTTTTCTGCTGCCGCTTCTGATCTGCTTTAAGGTTGGCCTTATTCGGCTTTATCTTGTTTTGTCGAATAGCCTTTGTCTTTTTTGCATTGGAAGACATTATCTGTATTTCCTTTCACTTTTCATAATCTAAAAAAATTATTTACGGCCGCCTTCTGCTTTTGCCCTTTCTTTAAGGCTCTTTTTCCTTCTGCGGCGTCTTCTCTCTATTTCACGGCGTCTTTCAATCTTTTTGTGTTTTGCCATCTGGCGCGATCTCCTTCCTCGGTTATACCTTTTTATCCTGCATTAAGGATGTCATTGAAAGAAATAGTGTATAGTAAAAACAATTTCTGAAGTCAATTTTAATTTATCTCTTTTCTATCTCAAGACTCAAATCAACGGCCCGAACAGAATGAGTGAGGGCTCCTACAGATATCATATCAACTCCTGTCTCGGCAATTTCCTTTATATTTTCAATAGTTATGCCGCCTGAAGCCTCTATGAGCACCCTGCCCCGCGCCAGTTCAACCGCCTTTTTCATATCACCGGCAGACATGTTATCAAGAAGAACCACATCGGCTCCGGCCCCTATAGCCTCTTCCATTCCCTTAAGATCCTCCACCTCCACTTCCACCTTTATGGTATGGGGCGCGGTCTTTCGGGCAAGTCTTACGGCCTTTTCTATGGAACCTGCCACGGCTATATGATTGTCCTTTATCAGAATGCCGTCATACAGTCCTTTTCTGTGGTTATATCCGCCGCCCATGCGAACCGCATATTTATCAAGAAGCCTGAGACCCGGCGCTGTCTTTCGTGTATCCAGTATCTTTACCCTGTCATTGGCTGCGGCAGCCACATATTTTTGCGTCATAGTAGCGATACCGCTCATCCTCTGAATAAAATTGAGTGCAGTGCGCTCTCCTTTGAGTATTGTACGCATGGGGCCTGTGATCCTGGTGATTATTTGACCCTTTGTCGCGTTTTCCCCATCGCAGTAAAATGTCTCAAATTCCAGTTCACTGTCCAGGATGGTGAAACTTCTCTTAAAAACATCCAGCCCTGCCAGCACAAGAGGTTCTCTGGTCTCCAGGACCGCGGTTCCATAGACTTCCGGTCCGATTATTCCATCGGTCGTCAGATCGCCCGCCCCGAGATCCTCTTCAAGGGCCCGCAAGATTATTCTGTCCATGAAGATTTGCATGTCAGCCATTGATATCCTCAA
>CAZJOB010000376.1:2811-4081 GCA_964547435.1 uncultured Desulfatiglans sp.
GGAAGCCCTGATTGGAAAGCTTTTTACCCGCGCTTTCTATCTCCTTTTCCATCTTCTGAATCTCTTTGACTATTCTTTTTTTTTCCTCGTCAAAGTCTATTATTCCCTTTAGAAGCACATGCACCTGATTTTGACCGAAAACCGCGGTTGCAGATGCCTCGGGCTTTTTCACGGATTTTTCTATGCTTATTGATTCCAGTCTTGCAAGGCTTGTCACATACGAAAGATTCTGTTCAAGTATCTTAATATCCTGCGTGTCAGGCATCTCGATTATGATATCCACCTTTTTCGAAGGATGGATATTCATCTCACCCCTTATATTTCTCACTCCCGTGATCACTCCCATGACAAGGGCCATCTCTTTCAGGGCATCCTCATCAGCCGGATATGAGTCACGGCATGGAAACTCAGCCTTCATAATGCTCCCAGAACAGTCTGGCAGTCTCTGCCATATCTCTTCTGTTATAAAGGGCATAAAGGGATGAAGAAGTCTTACAATACCCGTGAGCAATTCTTTAAGGGTGTGCCTGCATGAGTTTTTCAGGGACTCGTCATCACTGTAAAGCCACTCCTTGGCCATCTCCAGATACCAGTCACAGAATTCATGCCACACAAACTGATAGCAACTACCGGCCGCGTCATTAAACCTGTACTCTTCCAGTGCAATCGCGACATCCTCGCTCACCCTGCCGAGTCTTGTGAGAATCCAGCGATCAGGCAGTGAATATATTACCTCATCTGATGGTATTTCTTTATATTCATCAAGATTAAGCATCACCAGCCTGGCCGAATTCCATATCTTATTGACAAAATGCCTGTACCCTTCGATTCTCTCTTCCGAGAGTTTTATATCCCGGCCCTGGGCCGCGAAGGCCGCAAGAGTAAACCTGAATGAGTCTGTGCCATACTCATCAATAATCTCCAGGGGATCGATTACGTTCCCCTTGGATTTGCTCATCTTCTTGCCTTCCGCGTCTCTTACAAGGGCGTGTATATATACATCCTTAAAGGGGACCTCATTCATAAAATGAATCCCCATCATCATCATTCGGGCGACCCAGAAGAAAAGGATATCAAATCCGGTTACCAGCACAGAGGTCGGATAAAAGATATTCAGCGCTTCTGTCTTATCAGGCCAGCCGAGAGTGGAGAAGGGCCAAAGGGCTGAGCTGAACCATGTATCGAGTACATCGTTCTCCTGCCTGAGAGATTCATTTCCGCATGAAGCACACTTTTGAGGCGGCTCCTTGGCCACAATAACCTGGCCGCA
>CAZJOB010000377.1:0-4065 GCA_964547435.1 uncultured Desulfatiglans sp.
TTTGTTTTTATTCGTATCTCAAAGCCTTAATCGGTTTACTCTTTGCCACCCGTGTAGTATTGCTGGCCACAGTGAACCAGGCTATAGCCAATGCAATCAAACCTGAGATAAGGCAAATAGGGATCATTAACAGTGAATCAAATCTGTAGGTAAATCGTTCCAGCCAGCTTTGCATGGCGAATATGGCAACAGGCCATGCGATAATATTTGCTATCAACACAGGTTTGGAAAACTGCCAGAGGAGTAAACTCACTATATTTTTGACCTTAGCCCCCATAACCTTACGCAGGCCTATCTCCTTTGTCCGGCGTTCTACTGTAAAGGAAGCTGATCCGAACAACCCCATGCAGGCAATAACAATGGCCAGCAGAGAAAAGCTGATGAATACTTTCATTTCTGCCTGTTCCTGTTGAAATTCCCCGGCGAGCAACTGGTCAACAAAAACAGTGGATATTTTTTCATCACCCATAACTTTTTTCCATACTGATTTAACCTGCTCTAATATTTTGTGGCGAGAACCTTTGAAACGCACAGTAACAGCACCAATGTTGTTTGGTTCAATCAAGTATGCTTCCGGACTTGGTGGTGCATTTATGCTGAGTATATTGTTATCCGCAACAACACCGATAATAGTATAATTGGTATTGCTGTAAGTCGTTGAGTTTATAATTTTACCTACAGCATCTTCTGCATTTTTAAAACCCAGTATTCTGACCGCACTTTCATTAAGAATGATATTGCTTTCAACAAGCTCTTTGTCTCCATTATTACCAATAGTGCCAGTCATTATATCAAATGGCCGCTCCGGGAAATCACGCGCAACAGAATAATTTCTGCCTGAAACAAAAGGGATTTGATATGTTGAAAAATAGTCATAGCCAACGCCAGTTCTGATAGTGGAATAACTGGTTTCCGGACGACCGAGGTGTGTAAAACCAATGCTATAGGCAGCTCCCTGACTCGGCTGTAGTTCTGAAAAACCTACATCTGACACATTTGCAAGGTTAAACAATTCATGTTTTAATGGCTCAATTTTTCCTCTAACCTCATCGCTAAAAGGTATTTGGTTAATTATTAATAGATTATCTTTGTTATACCCTGGGTCCCGGTTCAAACTGTACCGCATTTGTATAAAGATAACTCCTGTTGCTATAATAAGAACAATTGAAATACAAAACTGGAAAATTACCAGCACATATCTCAGAGACATTGATCCGCTGGTTTCTTTGGATTGATTCGCCTTCAGGGTATCACCCGGTCGAAAACCGGAAAGAATAAAAGCCGGGTACAAACCTCCGCTTATACCTACGATGATCAGCATTACCAATAGGGGCAGAATTGCATTGAGAGAAAAGTAGTTTAATGAAAGGGTTTTACCCACTATTGATTCAAATATCGGCAGCATTAACTCAACCAGACCTATGGATAAAATCATTGCCAGGAACACAATAAATGTGGATTCGCCGAGGAACTGCACAATCAACTGTTTTCTCTTTGCGCCCACGACTTTCCTCATGGCGACTTCCCTGGCACGTTGCGTAGCCCTTGCGGTAGTAAGAATTGTGAAGTTGATGCATCCTATTAAAAGAACAAGCAGGGAAATACCTGCAAAAGACATGACCACTGTCTTGTTTCCGCCTGCCCTGGAGTTGTCCCAGGTGGAATCAAGATGTACAGTATCCAGTCTCTGAAATTCCAATGATAATTGATCACTGGTTTTCCTGGTAGGATCGTCACTGGGAAGATTCCGGTCGATCAACGCGGGGATGAGAGGTCTCATGGTTTCAATATCTACGCCTGCTTTCAGTTTAATATATGCGCGGTAACGCCAATAACGCCAGTGTGTTATTGATTGAGGGAGACGTGTATCATCAAGAAGAGCTATTATTGGTATATCATCAAGAACTGTATTTCCCGGAATTCGATATACGGCGGTTACCTTGTAATCGGCTTTGATATTACTCCCGAGGTCTATGGTTATTACCTTTCCGATAGGGTACTGACTCCCGAAATGACGACTGGCGATTTTCTCGCTTAATGCAATATTGTTCCTGCCTGCGAGTGTTTCTTTCAGGCTTCCCGCGATGACCTTTAATTGGAAAATATCAATAAAGGAAGGGTCTACATTTGTAAGGCTGCTTTGAAATCTGTCAGTACCTATGATAATGGTAAGCTCGTTGGTAAAGGTCCGGGCGGTCTGTTCAAAATTGTCTTTGAAGTATTCTTTCAGTGCCTGCATCGCAGGTAAAGGGATTAAAGAAGACCTAAAGCGCCCCTCTCCCGGCGTTTGATATGACATATTTACCCGATATATTCTGTCTGAATCTTTCCATTGCCTGTCGTAGGCATATTGATCCCTGACATACAGAGCGATGACAATACACGCCGCCAGGCCGATTGCCAGACCTGCGATATTGATCGCGCTGTATAGTTTGTTTTTTATTAAGTTGTTTATTGCTGTGGTGAAATAGTTTTTTAACATGATGTGCCTCTGTATGTTCTTAACTCTATTAATGGATTATGTGCTTTATTTCTGTTTTTCCCGGTTACATGCTGATGCTGGATTCTGGTTTCTGGATACTGGGTAAAAACTCCTGCTTTTAACTAGCATCCCCGAACAAACCTCGGGATATTCGACCAGCATCTGGTATCCAGGATCGCGCTTTTAATTTTCACTTGAACCCTCGACCCCTTATTGAGCTGCCTTTTCATTTTGTTTCATAGCTTCAAGGATGGAAGAAGGTATTTCTAAAACCAGGACTTCCATTTCCATCTTTGGTGATGAAATCGAGAATTTAGTATCACTCCATCTGGCCGGACCCATTACCATTTGTGTAACTCTGGAATACCCGAAAGGTTCCGTGGGTAATATTTCCTGTTGCGCATCAAGCTCATCGTTTGAATTTTTATCCTGATAAACAAAAAGGGCATACTCACCGTATGGTATATCCTCCATGATACATTCACATTTTTTATCCTGAATGTTGCATGTAAAATTGTATGCAGATTTTTCTATCCAGGTTTCTTCAGAATTAAAAACTTCAATTTTAACCTGCCCATCATCAGTTTTTAAACCGGCAATGGTGACCTTGACAGTGGATTTTTCTGTCTCCTGTGCAAAAACAGTACTGCCGCAAAAAATAATTAAAAAAATGAAAAATAAAACAGCAAGTTTCCTATGGTTTCTAATATTGGTTAATTCGTAAAAAGTTGATCTTAACGCTTTGTAGTCATGCCCGAGAAGAAGGGGATCCAGTTTTTTAAATAGTCTTAGATTCCCGCCTTCGCGGGAATGACATGATTGGTGACTTTTTACAAGGCCATCGATGTTAAGTGATTGATTAGTCATAATGTAGTCTCCTTTTTGTTTTTTGTATTTTCCTTTAAAATAATAAAAAAATCTTCGCGTCTTTGTTTACCCTGTGAAACCTTCTTTCCAGTTTCACCGGGGCGGTTCATCTTGTTTTTAGCCTTTCCCTTAAACCTTGTACCTTGAACCCTAAACCTTTCCTTATTCGTAACGTAATGAGTTAATGGGGTTGGTCCTTGCAACACGGGTTGTATTACCTGCAACAGTGAACCAGGCAATAAGTAGTGCAATTAAACCTGAAGCCAGACAAATTGGAATCATATATAAGTCATTAAGCCTGTAGGCGAATCGCTCCAACCAGCTCTGCATTGCCAGGATTGCTACAGGCCATGCGATAATATTGGCAATCAATATGGGTTTGGAAAACTGCCACAGCAGCAAACTTACAATATTTTTAACCTTAGCGCCCATGACTTTGCGAAGGCCTATTTCTTTTACTCTGCGCGCAACAGTAAATGAGGCTGAGCCGAACAGTCCCATGCAGGCAATTATGATTGCCAGAAGGGAAAAGCTGACAAGTATTTTTACTTCTGTCTGTTCCTGTTCAAATTCCTTTGCAACCAGTTGATTGACAAATTCAAACTCTATTTCCGAATCACCCATCACTTTATTACAGGTGGACTTTACCTGGTTTAATATTGTCTGAGAGGGTCCTTTGTAGCGAAGGACCATGTTAGTAATCTGTACAGGTTGAA
>CAZJOB010000378.1:0-4063 GCA_964547435.1 uncultured Desulfatiglans sp.
ATATCATACAATAATACTGCGAAATTAACGAGTTATGCCTTTTGAAAAATTCGGAAATAGCCATAAAAGGTTCTGTTCCAACCTAAACCCTACACCGTATACCGTAAACCTTACACCACCTTACACCGTAAACCTTATACCTTATACCCTATACCGCTATTTTATATATGTCCCGAATTCTTTGATGAGATAATCCGAAGGAATGGCAAAACCGGTATCAATGACAGGCAGCCCCCTGTTGGAAACAAGTTTCCAGCTGATCACTCCCAGGACTTTTCCATATTTATCCAGCAAGGGCCCTCCGCTGTTTCCCGGATGAATAGGGGCAGAGAATTGAATGGCTATGTCATCTTCGGGCAGCTTTTTTCTTATAGCAGTAAAAAGACCGTCGGTTACCACGGGTTGTTGACCTGCAGAAGTTCCCACTGCATAAACAGGGTCTCCGGGCTTCATTGAAAAAGGATCACTAAATAGAAGGTAAGGTGTTTTTTCGGGTGTGATTACCAGCAATATCGCGAGATCGTGTTTATGGCTTGAGGAAATAATGCCAACAGGATATTCTTTCTTATTTTGCAGAATCGCCACATGGCCTTCATCTTCATCAATAACATGTTTGCATGTAACAGCAAAACCTTTCGAGGAGATGAAAAAGCCTGTTCCGATGTTGTATTTACCCTTAATGGTAAAAGAACAGGCTTTTAAATACTCCACCGGATCTAATTTTTCATTATGAGCAGCAATGAGCTTTTGCGGCTTTTTATCCTCTCCCCCCGAAAAAACAGGGAAAAGCAAAAACAATATATTCATCAGCAGGAATATTTTGCTTAACGAACAGTTCACCGGGTTTCTACTCATTTATTTTCAGTCTTAACCTTTCGATAAGCTGCCTGGGCGTCTCTTTAATAAGAATATCATTGAACTGGGACCTGTAATTTTTCATAAGACTCACGCCCTCAATCTTGACATCATAGACCTTCCATTTATTGTCACGAAGAATCATGCCGTAATCCATGGGGACTTTGACATCTTTTCTTAATATACTTGTCATTACGACAGCCCTTTGGTCTGATATCATCTCCTGTTCCAGATATTCCACCTTTTCACCGGAAAATTCCGCCTGAATCTTGTTCAGGTAACTGTCGCCCAGGAATCTTCCGAATACCTGTGCAAATTCATCCTGCTCCTGAGGGGTAAAAGCCTTCCAGTTTTTGGCAACGGTCATTCTTGACATCATTTTAAAATCAAATATGTCATTTATGATCTTCCAGATGGCCTCACGCTGTGATTTCTGATCATCTTTGTAGACCGGATCAGCAAGTATATTTATAACCCGGTCTACAGAGATCTTTAATTCTGCAAGGGGTTCTTCGCTATAGGCTAAGCCAGTAAACAGAAATAATACAATCAATATTAACGGCACAATTTTTTTCATAATACTCTCCATTTTCAAACGGCAGCGCCCTGTTAAGTGCTGCCGAATACATATTTGCTTATCATATCTTCAAGATCAACTGCAGATTCGGTTTCGATAATTGTGTCACCAGACTGAAGTATTATATCGGAGCCCCCGGGACTGATCATAATAAATTTATCGCCTATCAGACCGGATGTCTTGACCGATGCGATCACGTCATCTTCAAGTTGTATCTCCTTTTTAATCTTTAGAACCACTTCGGCTATCTTTCGATCCATATTAAGAGATATTGATTCAACCTGTCCTATCTGGACTCCGGCCATCTCTACCGGGGCGCCGGCCTTTAGTCCTGACACTGAATTAAACCGGGCGTGAACAGGGTAGTAGTCATTACCGATCCAGCTCATTTTTCCAAGCTGTATGGTTAAATAACCGATACATAGTATCCCTATAAACATAAATATACCAACAGATGTTTCAATTGATGATTTTTTCATTGCACCTCCGCATTATTTAAGAAACAGACATCTTCTGATCTTGATTCGGCCTCTTTCAAAAGATGTTCAAATTGAAGTTCCTTTTTTGCCTCTGCGATCCCCACGTTTATTGAGCAATCAAGGTCTGAAAATGGCAGCGTTCCGGTTATCTGTTCTTTTTTAATTATTCTGGAAAGCTTATCGCAGGTTTGTCTGGCCTGCTCAATATTTGTGTTTGGAAGAATAGCAATAATTTTGTTTCGGTCATACCTGAAACATATATCGCTTATTCTGAGATGAGACCGGAGTTCTTCCGAAAAAATTTTGAGCAGCTTTTGTCCTGTAATATGTCCCGCCTTTGCATGTATTGAATCAAGATCTCTTATCCTGAAAAGGATGATAGAAAATATGGTGTCATGGCGCTGAAATCTGGCCATTTCTTCCTTGATTCTCTTCTCACCGCGAGGCTGCGGGAGAAGGCCTGTAAGGTGATCATGATGGCTTTCGAGGCCGCTGATAAATTGAGTCACAACAGGATCAGGATTGTTCTGTAGCTCATTCGGGCTCCCTTCAAAGAGGATGTTGCCTTCATGAAGCATAATAAGTTTTTGAGAGATATAAAATATGTCAGGGATATCATGGCTTACGACTACGGCAGTAAACCCAAACTTTTTCTGATATTCGGATATCATACTGTGCACCGCGTTTCTGCGGATCGGATCAAGCCCGGTTGTGGGTTCGTCAAAAAGGACTATCTCAGGTTCGGTTACCAGCGCCCTTGCCAGCGCGGCTCTTTTTTTCATGCCGCCTGATAATTGAGACGGATACTTGTCGCCAATTTCCATAAGGTCAAGCTGGCCCATCTTTTCCATTACTATCTTCTGAATATGGTTTTCCGATAATTTGCTTTTTTCCTTCAGGGGAAGGGCAATATTTTCATATACTGTCATGGAATCAAACAGCGCTGTTCCCTGAAACATATAACTGAATTTCTTTTTTATTTCCCTCTTTTCATTTCGCGACAGCCTGGATAGTGAAACGCCCTGATAAAGAATATCACCGGAATCAGGACTTATCAAACCGATAACATGTTTAAGAAGAACCGATTTGCCGACCCCGCTCATGCCGATTATTGTGGTAATTTCGCCCCTGTTTACAGTGAGATTTATCCGTTTGAGAACTTCCTGTGTTCCGAAGCTCTTTGATACGTCAATAAATTGAATGAGGGCATTATTCATATAGTTTCCTGTTATTATTCCTTATTATCATAACTAAAGCAGAAAAGACGTTAATATATAATCCGAAACAAGGACAAGGACACATGATAAAACAACAGCAGATGTGGTAGCGTAGCTTACGCCTTTCGCGCCATATCCTTCACTCCTCATATGAGTGTTGTAACCCTGAAAGCAGCAGATGGTGACAACTACTATGGAGAAAACAACGGACTTGATTCCTCCGCCGATAATGTCATTCATGACTATCCCTGATTCAACCCTTGAATAATAAATTGCTTTGTTCAAACCAAGGAGAAGGGAACTTGTGAGATATCCGCCCCAGATGCCTATGACAATAAATATCGCGGTTAACAGTGGGAAACTGATCAGAGAAGCTGCTATTCGTGGACTGACCAGAAACCTGATGGGATTTATATCCATTGTGTCCAGTGCGTCTATCTGCTCCGATATTCGCATTATGCCGATCTCTGCCGCCATTGCCGAACCTGCTCTTCCGATTACCATAATCGCGGTCAGCACGGGACCAAGTTCCCGGATCAGCGAGAGCGCCACAGCAGATCCAAGGAGACCTTCCGAACCGAATTTTGAGAGTGTGTAATAACCCTGCAGTCCCAGGACCATGCCGGTAAAAATTCCTGTAAGGCAGATCACAAATATGGATTTCATCCCTATAAAATAGATCTGTTGTATAATCTTGGATACCTGAATGGGCATTGAGAATATATGAATGAATCCCTGGGAAAAAAATCCGCCAATACGCCCCATCTCCTGAATGAAAAAGATAGTGTATCTGCCAAGGACATTAAAGGGGTATAATAAATTAATCATATTATTCATTTCCAAAAAGCCTTATATTCCATATGTTATGTAAGATTTTTCTGCATGAGGCGAATACTTATAGCAAATCCTTTGATGATAATCAATTAAAGGATAAT
>CAZJOB010000379.1:0-4056 GCA_964547435.1 uncultured Desulfatiglans sp.
CTGTCTCGGAGAGGTGCATGTGGATCATTATGTCGTGTTTTTCCGAGTAATCCCTTATCCATTCAAGGCTTTCTCTGCATACGGTGTAGATGGCGTGAGGCCCGAATGTGAATGTCACATTGGACTTGTATTTTTCTGAAATTTCATGAAGATGGATGTTGAGATCAATCTCATCCCGGGCCTTTTTTGAATCAAACATATCTATCATAACAGGGCTGATAAAGCCTCTGATACCCATTTCACATACAGCTTTCGCTGTTGCTTCCCAATGCCAGTACATATCACTGAACAGGGTGACTCCGTTCCTTATCATTTCAAGACAGGCAAGTCTGGTTCCCCAGTAGACATCTTCCTCAGTCAGTTTTGCCTCAAGGGGCCAGATTATTTCTTCGAGCCATTTTTTAAGGGGAATATCGTCGGCATAACCTCGGAATAGGGTCATGGCAGCATGGGTATGACCGTTTATAAGCGCGGGAAGGGCCGCTTTACCCTTGCCATTAATGGTTTTATCAGCTTCACGAACGCATTTTTCCGAGATCTCGGCAATTGTTCCGTTTTCAATAAAGATATCCCTGCACTGCTCGTCGAGCATCACGTTATTGATAAGTATATTCATTAGGTTTCCTTGTTAAGTATGATTTTTATGAGAGACTCTATTATATTCAGATTTTCCAGGCAGTTTCTCTGTATCTCTTCCATAGTCAACGGCGCCTTTGCGATGCCGTTGCAGTAATTGTCAACAGAACAGAGACTCGCGTAAGGGATTCCCAGTTCGATGCAAAGCGTGGCTTCTGATGCCATGGTCATGCCGATAACATCCCCGTACAGGCGAAGCATCTGAATCTCAGCCTTTGTTTCAAGGCGTGGCCCATGAGTCTGAATATATACACCGTTTCGGATCACATCCATCTTCAGATTCCGGCACATTTTGAAAAGAAGCCCTGAAAATTCCATATCCATTGAGGGAACGGTAAAACGCATTTCATTATCAAAGAAGGTGGGCACGTCCTGAAAAGAGATAAAGTCATCAGGGATAATAAATGTACCCGGTCTGATTTCCTCCTTTAGACTGCCGACAGAATTTATGGAAACCACATTTATAGCGCCCATATATCTCAATGCCTCGATGTTGGCCCTGTGATTGATTTTGTGGGGAGGCAATGGAGGATTTCCGTGTCTCTGAACAAAAACGTGCGTTCCGTCTGTCTTTATTGTAGTATTTCCATAGGCTGTTTTTACAATCTCCTCATTCCATTCGAAAAAGATGGATGAAGGTATAAGGGAGGTGCCGCCTATTATTGCTATCATATATTATGTCCTTTCTGATGAATAGCTCAAAAACAGTAACTGGTTCATCAGGGATCCTTATTCGGGATATTTGAGAATGAAATATAGGCGGATTATGTTCATGCGTCAAGTATATGATAGGCATTATAAATTTGGTATCCCTATTATGGATACTCTGAACTGGTATATTCTCATTCTGTTATCATCATGCAGGTTCGTTGACTATTCTAAAACATTGGTATCCTTTTTTCTACTGGTAGCGTTCTTCCTTCCATGGATCGGCAGAGTTACTGTAACCCTGTCTTTCCCAGTATCCGGGTTCATCACGAGAGCTGATTTTTACAGCCTCCAGCCATTTGGCACTTTTGTAAAAATATCGATCAGGAACCACAACACGCACAGGGGCGCCATGTTCCTCCGGTAATCTATCACCAAAAAAGCTATGTGCAAGGATTACATTCTCTTTTTTTATCTCGTTTATTGAAACATTACTGGTATAACCTGCGGCAGCCTTAAAAATGATAAATCTCCCATTTTTACGAGGTTGGACCCTATCCATGATTGTTGATATGCGAACACCGCTCCATCTGGAATCCAAAAGTGTCCAACCGGTGACACAATGAATATCACAGGTGATTTGTACCTGATCCAGGTTGAGCAGTTCCTGGTAGGAAAGAACGATCGGTTTTTCAACCTCACCTTCGATACTCAGTTTCCAGTTTGCAATAGTTGTGGCCCCGGGCGTACCACCCATATCCTGAATTTTTTTGACCGCTGCCTGCCCAGGGGGTAAACGGGGCTTACCGTCCGGTCTAATGGAGGTGGCCAGAGCATGTTGCTCCGCCTCTGCAAGTCTAATGAAAGTTCCGGGTAACCCGATGCTTATTATGGTTCCGCCTGCGGCGGAAAGAAAGGTACGCCTGGATATCTTTTTATCTTTTTCCATTTCCCTCTCCTTTGTCAGTTGAGTTGGCCTTCCCACTCTCCCTTATGCTACCCTATCCTAAGTGATAATTTAGAGTAAATAATGGCTTATTCTTTATATTATATTAGGACGCTTATATTGATAACAGCGGGTATCAGTGGGCGCCTTGTTTTTTGCGCTCCACTGTATGCCCTGGTTCCAGTTTGCAATAGTTGTGGCCCCGGGCGTACCACCCATATCCTGAATTTTTTTGACCGCTGCCTGCCCAGGGGGTAAACGGGGCTTACCGTCCGGTCTAATGGAGGTGGCCAGAGCATGTTGCTCCGCCTCTGCAAGTCTAATGAAAGTTCCGGGTAACCCGATGCTTATTATGGTTCCGCCTGCGGCGGAAAGAAAGGTACGCCTGGATATCTTTTTATCTTTTTCCATTTCCCTCTCCTTTGTCAGTTGAGTTGGCCTTCCCACTCTCCCTTATGCTACCCTATCCTAAGTGATAATTTAGAGTAAATAATGGCTTATTCTTTATATTATATTAGGACGCTTATATTGATAACAGCGGGCATCAGTGGGCGCCTTGTTTTTTGCGCTCCACTGTATGCCCTGGTTCGAGCTTCGATCTGTCTTCAAGAGCCATTATATGAAACTGCTGCTTGAAACCAAGAGCATTAAATGCCGAAATTGCACGATCATTCTGTGCCCAAACACCGAGCTGAATGTTTTCAATGTCAAAAGAACAAGCCACCTCAAGAGCTTTAGCAAATAGCATTTTACAAATACCTTGCCGCCAGTATCCTTCGATTATATGGATGTGATCAATTTCTAAAATATTTCGTGCATAAGCAAAAATGTTTCTTGGTTTTCGAAGAACATGCAAAACAACATAGCCTACGGCTTTGTCAGCATCGAATGCCAGAAATGCTATATAATCTGGATCAGATATTCTTTCTCGAAAAAGGTCGACAAGCTCCTGATGAGACGGCTCTCGAAAAATGAGAGGCTGAAATTCAATATGAAGCTCTTGTATTTCTGAGCAAAGTTCTGCAAGAAGGTCTGCGTCATTAATGGTTGCTTGTTTTATTTTCATTGTTGTAGCTCGGTGCTGATTACCGGCCTGGCAAGCGTTTCAGCCAGGTCCGGTAGATTAGCGGGTTATGTGATTTATTTTGCTATTTTTTTATAAATCCTTATTTTCCCATGGTTTTGAAAAGGGATACCCCATAGCTTCTTATTTAGTAAGAAAACCTAGAATAACTAATATTTTACCCCATATGGTCATTGAGAGTAAAATGCTATCAGTTTTGCATAATATAAATGCCCACTATCATAGCCAAGACTATAAAAATAACTATTAGAATCATGATCTTGTCTGATTTTTTTGATAATTCTTGGAAAGATGATCCCGCGCCCTTTTCTTTGGATTTCTTGATGCCCATGTCCTCAAAAGCCTCAAGACCTGTAACTGAAGCGCAGGTAAATTTAGGATCATGGTTTCGACCGCATATAGCGCAGAATTGTGTTTTCCTACCAGATTCCATTTTATCCTCCTTTAATTTAACCGGCAGGTTCAGAAGCAGTGTGGTTTTTACGCTGTCAACTAAAGTCGGGGGTTAAAAGCCGGTTTTGCTTGCTATTTATCAGCAGTGTGAATTTGTTAACTACTTATTATTACAGAAGATAATTGCTTTTAATTTTCTATTTATCATTTGGCAATATTGCCATTTCCGATAATTAGGAATTTTATAGCCCGGATTTTTTATTCTTGATACTGCTATTTGGGGATTTTGCCAATGCTGGCATACCCCCCGAATAGCAAAATTACGCCCTTTTTTATTCCGGCATCTAAT
>CAZJOB010000380.1:0-4049 GCA_964547435.1 uncultured Desulfatiglans sp.
TATCATTTTCTTCATAGGCGTCATCGTCTATTATGGCATGCCATGAAAGATCATACCTGTTGCCGCTGTTATCGCCATACACACGAATCAGCCAGGCGCCGGCGCTGGGCAGTTTGAAGTCGATTTTCTCGTTGTCGGTTGTCGAAGCGCTCCTGACATGGGTAAAAGTCGGAGAAGCAGCATTCCTGAGTTCAATATCTATGTTGCCCGCACTGTGTATAAAAGTCGCGTTAATTACCACGCGATCCGAATTAGCTGGTATTTCAATCTCATACCAGTCCTCGTTCAACTGCACGCCCTGTCCGCTGATCGAACTCAACAGGGTGTTCTGTCTGTCCTTGAGCGCTTTGGAAGCGGTCTGGTAAGTATTATTTTCTTCATAGGCGTCATCTATATATTGCAGGAGCCAATTGTAAAATACCGATGGATCTTTTGCTCCTATTATACGACCCTCATATAAGTTATCACCTTTAGGATCAATCACACAAGTAACTGGTATAGATCCTGTATCGTAAGGTAGAGATATACCATCTTTTGTACTGCTGTACCATGGAATAAAATGCTGTTCAATCAGGCTTTTTACCGGAGGATCAACGCTTTTTTCGCATGTGACTTCTTTCATATACCAGCAGTAGAAACAACTTTCGGTATCACCTCTAAGCAGCAATACCTTTTTTTTCTGGGATATTGCCATGGAAAACGCGGTGTCCTTCGATGTTTGCCATGTTATATTCGCAGCGGAAGTATTATTTACTGTCAGAAAACATATCAAAAAGAGACTTCCTGAAAGTATTTTGATATTTTTAAGACCACGACAGATCATTCTCAACAGAAGCGACATTTTGATATTACCTTTGTTCAAATACGATAAGATTGCTAATACTATCTCAGATCCATTTCGTCAAGGGATTATCAGGATTATCAAGCTTGTTGAAGTCGTAAAAAGTCGTCACCCCGTTGAAAAACGGGGTCCAGTGTTTTATTACTTGTTGAAATAACTGGATTCCCCCGGCTTATATCATGCCGGGGCAGGCTCTTTTCGCCGGAATGACGAAAAATGGTGTTTCTCGACTTCCAACGAAGTCTGTTTTGCCCTCGGTGAAAGGTCACCGGATAAATATTTGTGTTTAACCATAAAGGCAAGATATGAAGCCCTTGTGCAAGGCAGAGATTATCTTCGATAAAATTATCGACTTCATGCTCCTGACAGCCGCTGCAATAGTGGTACTGGACGCCCTTGCCGTTTCAGCGGATGTAATCTTAAGAAAAGCGCTGAATTTCACCTGGGCGCCGCTTTATGAGATCATAACCTACAGCCTTCTGTGGATGACATTTCTTGGCACTACAGCGATTATGAGAATGAAAGGTCATGTAAAAATGGACTCTCTCACAAGCCGGTTGTCTTCAAAAAATGAGGCCCTGGTGAACACGATCATCCATTTCATCTGTCTGGCGCCGGTTGGCATCATGCTGTTTTACACCTGCAAGCTGATGATAACCGATTATCAAACCAATTTCGTGCTTGCATCCATATTAAATCCGCCAAAATGGCCCATTGAGATCATCATACCCATAGGATTTTTAATGTTGTTTGTTCAGATCATTAGAAACGCAAGGGATTCCATTGACAGGTACAGGGCGCTCTCACAAAGTGAGGAGGCCGATAATGATGCCGGCGGTGAGGATGTTTAACCTATTAATTTACCGGAGATATTGAGTGGAGTGGTACCTTGCGATACTGCTGATGTTCGGTCTGCTGATTCTGTTCATGTTAACAGGCATGCCCGTGTCTTTTGCCTTTTTGTTCGTGTGCATCATCGGGGCATACCTTTTCTGGGGAGGAGAAGCAGGCCTGGAACAACTGGCCATGAGTGTTTACAGCTCCGTGACCAATTACAACTTTCTGCCTATACCGCTTTTCATCCTTATGGGGGATATAGTTTTCACATCCGGAACCGGAACCCGCCTCATTGACGCTGTAGACAATATTCTGGGCAGAATACCGGGCAGGCTGAGTCTTCTCGCTATCAGTTCCGGCGTACTCCTTGGGACAATGATCGGTATAAGCGGCGGATCGATAGGCATACTCGGAAAGGTACTTGTCCCGGAGATGAACAAACGGGGTTACGCGAAGACCATGACCCTTGGACCGATAGTTGCGAGCGGCACCCTTGCCATCCTCATACCTCCAAGCGCGCTAGCCGTTTTTCTCGGCGCGGTCGCACAGGTGTCTATTGGTAAACTCCTTCTGGCCATCGTGGTTCCCGGCCTGATGGTGGCTGCCCTGTTCATCTGCTATATCATTATTCGCTGCTCAATCAATCCGGCGCTTGCCCCGGAATATGATGTCCCTTTCATACCGCTCGCGCAAAAAATCAGGACAGGATTTACTCAGATAGCCCCAATTGTCCTGGTTATTTTCGCTGTAATCGGGAGTGTCTTTACCGGCATAGCAACACCGGGTGAATCGGCAGCTCTCGGGGTAATCGCGTGTTACATTCTCGCGGCCATCTACCGGAAACTCACCTTGAAGACAGTGCTTGATTCTGCCCGGAATACGATTCAGGTGACTGTTATGGTGTTTTTCATTGTTGTCGGATCTATAAGCTTCAGCCGGATACTCGCCACAACCGGAGCTATTTACACTATGACCCACTGGGCCACGGGTCTTGATATTCATCCCATTCTTCTTATTATTGCTTCGCAGATGCTCCTTATCTTTCTAGGCGCGTTCATGGATCCGGCGAGCATCGTCATGATTACCACGCCGGTGTTTTTCCCGCTCGTAAAGGCCCTGGGATACGATACCTTATGGTTTGCGGTGATATCACTGATGAACATTCAACTGGGTCTTATCAGCCCGCCCTTTGGTCTCGACTGTTTTACCATGAAGGCAATCACACCGGCAGATGTTACGCTCGGAGATGTTTTCAGGTCTTCAATGCCTTTCATGTTACTGGGTTTTCTGTCTATGATATTAATCATGCTATTCCCCCAGATAGGGCTCTGGCTGCCTAATTTGATGAACTGACGTGTTTTTCACGTGAATCTCATCAGGCGTTGCGATAACAGGATGGATCAGGGCATGTCTTTTATCGCCTGTTCGACTTTTTCATAACACTCGGGGCAGATTCCGTGAGAAGGACTGGCTCCGGATATATCTTTTACATATTTCTGGACTGAGACCCATTCCCCTGATTCTTCACGAATTTTGTTGCAATAGCTGCATATGGGGTAGATCTTGCGCAGGTTATCAAGCAGGCGGTCACGCTTTTCGATCTCTTTTTTATCCAGAACAATCCTGAGAGAGAGTTCAATCATCCTCTTAATCTGTTTGATCAGCCTGATATGCAGGTCATTATGAGCGTTCTGCTTGTTGTCCAGAAAACATACTGTTCCGAACTGTTCTCCATCCGGGCGCTCAATAGGCATTCCCATATAGGAAACAATGTGAAGATCTACGGCTGCTGCATTATCCCTCCAATCGGGATCCTGAGAAGCATCAGGAATCAGGTTAAGTCCTCTGCTCTTGAGGGTGTATTCACAATACCATCCGGATTCAGGGTATGGGGCCTTTGCGGCTGCCGGATAGGGATTTCCAGGGGTATCACTGGACAGCAGGATTTCTATCTCCTTTCCGTCGACCCTGGTGATCAACCCCGCGGGGACGCCAAGGATGTCGGCAGTCTCATTAAGCATGTTCTGCCACTCCTTTAAGACGTCTTCAGTAAGCGCTTCCCTGGTAAAGGGATTTTTTGTTATATTTTCCATAGCTATTCTCCGGAGATATTCTAAAAGCCTGTTGAAAGCTTCTTTGATTAAGAATCATGACCCAATCTGATGATTTAGTCAATATTCTTTATTCCAATACGAGGGTTTAATTAGTGTCCACAAGCAAGACAAAGATATATTTCTCACAAATTTGAAAATAGTTGTAGGGACAACCCTGTGCCTGGCCCGACGTAGTCGGTAGTCGGTAGGTTGGGTTGATAACCCAACATCATTATAAAATTTGGAGTGAAGGGAAAAAATCAAACCTTTATTGCCAG
>CAZJOB010000381.1:0-4036 GCA_964547435.1 uncultured Desulfatiglans sp.
CAGCAGCGGGATATATGAAGAAAATACAATATCGGGAAATGGCTTTGGTCTCTACTATGAGGGGACTGCAATTCTTAGCGCCCTTGACAATGACTGGGGCGATTCGTCAGGCCCCTATGACGGTTCGGATGATACTGCAACTGGTGGTTGGTATAACCCTGAAGGGCTGGGAAATGCGGTCAGCGACAATGTGAATTATGATTCATGGACAGGCCAGGAAGGTCCTATAGATACCACACCTCCGAATGCACCGGTCGTGACCGGCACATCGCCAACCAACGATACAACTCCGGAATGGACATGGACATCCGGAGGGGGAGGCAACGGGAGATATCGATACAGACTGGACAACAGCGATCTTACTAGTGGCGCTACACCGACAACATCCACCGGTTTTATCCCTGCCTCCCCTCTGTCGGGGGGCAGCCATATCCTCTACGTTCAGGAACGGGATAACGCGGACAACTGGTCGGTTTCAGGCAGCAAAGAGATCTTCATCGGTATTGATCTTGCAGGCACACCAGTTGTGACAGGGAACACTACTCCGACTTATAATACAATGCCTACATGGACATGGACATCCGGCGGGGGAGGAACAGGGACATACAGATACAAGCTGGACGACAGCGACCTGAGTGCCGGCGCTATAGAAACAACATCTACGAGTTACACGCCTGATTCGGCTTTATCAGAAGGTGTCCATACTCTCTATGTGCAGGAACAGAACAGTATAGGCAAATGGTCAGGATCAGGATTCAAGGCAATTTTTATCGATAGCGTTGCTCCGTCAGTAAACATCACCATACCTGTAGACGGCTCTTCCATTGATCGTATATTCGAGATTGAAGGCAGCGCCCATGATTCATCATCTGGTCTCTCTAAGGTGGAGTTGCAGATTTCCGACGGTATCTATTACATGAACAGCAGCTTCATTTGGACCAAAACACCAGCATGGATTACTGCCAGTGGAACAGATCCCTGGGCGCTAAATACGAGCACCGTTGTCTGGACAACAGACAAGGCATATTCTATAACCGCAAGGGCGACAGATGCCGCCGGTAATTCTGCCACTGACTCTATTAATGTAACCTATACCACCAAAGAATCCATATACACCAGCCTTTCTCTGGACCTTTCAAGCCAGACCATACTTAATAATGCCTCCATAGATGTCTCTGGAAAGCTTACCCAGTTTTCTTCAATCGGCCTGTATCTTTCGGGACTTCCTGTCAAACTAACCTTGACCGCCCCTGATAATACTGTGACGGCATACGAAACCAGCACTTATGATTACCTGGGCCACTATATAATTGAAGATCTTGTCGGATTCACTCAGAAGGGTGTCTACCAGGTTCAGGCCTCTTTTGAGGGTACAGAATTATTCAATGGCTCCGAGTCTGAGATTAAGACAATCCTGGCCGGCGCCTCTGCCGGATACGCTGTTATTATTCAGGGGAAAATTGCGATTGAAGAGGGAATATTATCTCACAACAAGACGACAAATCGAATATATTCCCGGCTCAAAGACAGGGGCTTTCTGGATGATAATATCTACTATTTCAATTATGATTTAACACAGGAAGGAGTGGACGCTGTTCCATCAAAGGCCGGGATACAGCAGGCCATTGAGACATGGGCTATGGAAAAAATGAACGGATCGCCTGCCCCTTTGTGGATTATCATGGTGGATCATGGAGATATAGACTCTTTTTATATTGGGGATGATGTAATCAGCCCTTATGACCTTGACTCATGGGTAACTAAGCTGGAGGCCAATTTGAATGCCGCTGCTCTTGAGGAAAAGCGGATGGTAATAATCGGCGCCTGCTATTCAGGAAGTTTCATTTCTGAATTTTCAGGCAATGGCCGTGTAATAATATCGAGCGCGGCAGAGAACGAGGCTTCCTACAAGGGACCCATGGAGCCTGACAACATAAGGAGCGGAGAATTTTTTCTTGAGGAATTTTTTCAGGAACTAAAAAGGGGTGATTCTGTAAAGGGAGCATTTGAAAAAGCCACCGATAAGACCGAGCAATTTACACGCCGGGGCGGAGGATCGGCCAATTTCAACCAACCGCCCTTTTTTGATGATGCAGTTCAGCATCCTTTATTGGATGACGATGAAGACACCGTAGGCAGCAATATGCTTTATGACGGAGAAGGTGACGGCTATGTAAGTCAGGCTATATACCTCGGTGTAGGTCTGGATTATGATGTGAACTCTGCAGCAAACCCGGCTGAGATTGTGGAGGTAACAGAGACACTATTTCTGGGCACTGGCGATACAGCCGCCCGTATGTGGGCCAAATTAAATGACGACAGCCAGGCCTCATCTGTCTGGATGGAGATTCGTTCTCCAGAGACAATTCTATCCTCAGACAGCAGTCCGAGCCAGCTTATAATTGACTTGCCAAAGGATTTTATGTTGTTAAACGAGACTGCCTCCCGCTGGGAAAAGACATATGCCCTGTTTAATGACCCTGGCATGTACGAGATATTCTATTATGCTGCTGATGTGGAGACCGGCGAAATATCACCCATGAAACGTTCAATAACATATAAGGCCAAGACTGGAAATAATCCCCCCGGCAGATGTGATCTGATAAGTCCTGCTGACGGCGATGGAGTGCAAACTACGCTTGCCCTCATGTGGAATTCCAGTGTTGATTCTGATGATGATCCCGTCACTTATCTTATTGAAATATCAGAGGATATCTATTTTAACACCATTGTCCATCGTGCTGAAGGGATTATAAGAAACTATTATTTTGTAAATGAGAAAGCGAATCTGACGGACCTTACAACATATTACTGGCGGGTGGCTGCCGTTGATCAATATGGTTCCCGGTCAGATAATAACGTAATCAGGAGTTTCCATACAGACAATACCAATGGCATACCAGGTTTCCTTGTCGGCATTGTTGTTAATTCCCAGGGCCTCGGTATAGGCAGCGCCGTCATAAGATCAAATATCAGCAGCTCAACCGCCATAACCCTTGATAGCGGCGCATATATCATGGTGTTGCCGGCAGGCACGCATACAATAACAGTGGAGGCTACTGGATATATTTCACAGAGTCAGGCTGGTGTGTCGATACCGGCAAACGGCGAGACAAGCCGGAATTTTATAATTTCAAGTGATGTTTCAAACAAGTCGCCCGTTGCCTGCGACCAAACCGTGGATGCGATTAAAAATACAACCATGCAAATTTCACTTTTGGCCACTGATCCGGAGGAAGATGGTTTATCATTTATTATTGTTACATCTCCCAGTCATGGTGTTCTATATGGAACAGCTCCGAATCTAACATATACTCCGGACAATAAATATTATGGTCCCGACCGCTTTACTTTCAAGGTGAATGACGGTTCTACTGATTCAAATATTGCCACGGTGAGAATAAATGTCCTTAATCAGATAGTCAAAGGGGATATTGACGACAGCGGTATTATTGATTTAAGAGATGCCATTATCGCCTTTCAGGTCTGTTTGAAAATTGATAATTCAGGCATATACCGGGAAGCGGATGTGAATGGGGATGGAATGATCGGGTTGGAAGAGGCGATTTATGTGATGCGGGAAATCATAAAAAGTGACTAAAGTGAGCTAAAGTTGAAAGGTAGGTAAAAATAAAAGTGAACTAGAGTTAAAAAATAAAAAAAAAGTCAAGCGCTGAAGGCGCGTTCCATAACTTTGATGAACTCGTAAAAAGTCGAAAAACACCATTATTTGTCATTCCGGCGAAAGCCGGAATCTAGTCATTTCAGACACTTATAGATTCTCGCCTGCGCGGGAATGACGATTTCGGGACTTTTTTAGAGTTCAACAACTTTAGTTCACTGCTAACGGGTTCACGCGGATCATGGCTGGAAAGCCTTCATACCTCTCAGTAAGAAGGATTAGGAACCTTTCTTTAAAATGGTTAAAAGGTTTTTAGCATGATGATAAGGTTATGAAGAATATGACTCGGATACAAGAAAGGTTGTAAGGTGTATAACTATTAACTTTTTTTTGCTAGCTTTTTTAAATATAAAC
>CAZJOB010000382.1:0-4022 GCA_964547435.1 uncultured Desulfatiglans sp.
TGTGCTTAGTGTTATGCCTGTCGTATGTCAGTTGACTGAGCAGATAGAAACCAAGGATCAGACAGCAGGCAATTGCCAGGGACAGCCCGGCAATATTTATCACAGCATAAACCTTTTCGCGGTAGAGGTTGCGTATTGTAGTTTTGAGAACGGTGCTGGCCATATAGACTCTCCTCTTTTGATTATTGTGAAATGACTTTACCGTCCAGTAACTGAATAACACGGCTGCTGAATTTTGCCATTTCCTCGGAGTGGGTCACCATTAAAATAGCGGTCCCCTCTTTATTCAGATCGCCGAGCATGGTCATAACCTCATAGCTGTTTTTGGAATCCAGATTACCGGTCGGTTCATCGGCCAGTATCAGGTTAGGCTCGTTGACAATTGCCCTGGCCACCGCCACTCGCTGCTGCTGCCCCCCGGAGAGCTGCCGGGGAAAATGCTTGCTGCGATGGGCCATATCCAGTTTATCAAGGACCTTCTCAACCTTTGATTTTCTTTCATTTGAGGGTGTTTTGAGGTAGATCAGGGGGAGTTCAATGTTCTCATAGACAGTCAGTTCATCTATCAGATTGAAACTCTGAAATACAAAACCGATGTTGGCCTTACGCAGTGCAGCCCTTTTTGATTCGGAATACCCGGATACCTCTTCTCCCAGAAACCTGTAACTGCCTTCGGTCAAATTATCAATCAATCCGAGAATATGCAGCAGGGTGGATTTGCCGCAACCCGAGGGTCCCATGATAGATACAAATTCCCCTTCTTTCAGGTGAAACTCAATAGCGTCAAGCGCTGTGGTCTCCACTTCATCTGTCTGATAAATCTTTGTTAACTTGCTTGTTTCAATGATCATTTAAAGGCCCTCCTTTAAGATTAAAAACAAAAATTACTCGAATGTTTTGATTGGTTCACTAAATATCAGGGTATCCGCCTTCTTGAATGCGTCATAACCTGATGTAATTACCCTGTCGCCTTCCTTCAATCCTTCCAGCACCTCAACATATCGCGGATTCTGACGGCCCAGACGTATATCGGCGCGGCTTGCTGTTTTTCCATCTTCGGAGATCATGTACACCCAGCGGCCGCCCGTCTCCTGAAAAAAACCGCCTTTTGTTACCATCAGCCTTTCTTCCGCCTCACTGAAGTTTAATTCTATTGTGAGCGTCTGTCCGCGTTTGATCCCTTCGGGCGGTTCACCGATAAAGGCCATATCTGCTATGAATTGATTATTGATTATCTCAGGATAGATCTTTGTAACCTCCACCTCATAGCTTTCGCCTTCCAGAGTGAACTTTCCCTTTGTTCCCGACAATACCTTTGCGTTGTAATACTGATCAATCCCCGCGCGGATTTTAAATTTTTCCAGGTTGTCTATCTGTCCGATACGCTGGCCCGGGTTGATCTTCTGGCCGATCTCAGCGCTTATGCTTGAAAGATGCCCTGATACAGGCGCCCGAACCTCCATGCTCTCTATCTGTTTGGAAAGAAGATCAAGGCTGAGGTTGATTCGCTCTATGGCGTCATCTGCCTGATCCAGTTGTTTTTCGCTCAGAATGTCTTCCTGCCTGATACGTTCCTTCAGCAGGTCCCTCTGGGCCTTTTTATATTCCAGTTGATCCTCAAGCGTCTCATACTGTTCTTCAGAGATAGCAATCTCTTCAGACTTCAATACCTTGAACCGGTTATACTGTTTTTCCAGTTTGAGTATCTCATAATTCAGGTTCAGCAGTGTCTCCTTTCGGGCCAGTTTATCCTTGGCCAGTTGAAGCTGTGTGTTCTGCAGGCGGTCCAGGTTTTCAAGCAGGCTGTTCTCGGTCTGAATAAGACTGGTCTGAAAAGTCGTGTTTGAAAAACGAAGAATAAGGTCTCCCTTTTGAATAAACCTGCCGCCTTCCACAAATATCTCTTCCACCCTTCCTCCCTGCTCCACATCCAGGAATACGGATGTTATGGGAATTACCTGGCCGTCAAAGGGATAATACTCCTTGAACTCTCCAAATTTTACAGTCGATATGGTCAGCCTGTTGGAGTCAACATTGAGCCTTGTTGTTCCTGATCGCGATATTACAAGATAGGTGAGAAAGATAATAAACGCGCAGATACATAAGACCGGTATAAGCCTGTTAAGAGGCCATCTCTTTTTTTCAATCGCTCTATCCATATATTTCCTCAATCTCAAATAGTAATGATTCAAGTGGGCTGAATTTGTACATTTGTGTTCGATACCTGGTATAAATATTATTGGGTAGCTATTATAGCATGATTCGTGCCAGGACAATCATTTTAATAATCAGGCATAGATATCAATAGGTTATAAAGTTAATCTCTTTTTTTGGATTGATAAATCAGGCCAGTAAATTGCCCGTATTGCCACAGGATGGTTTTTGCAGCCACAGAAGCAGGCATTAAAGAATCGGATAGCCAGGCGGTATAAAATGGCGGGACAGGCAGAGAACATATAAAAAGGCTTTTTCAGGTTTTAGACAAAAAAAACCTCTGTGAGCTCTGTGCCTCTGTGAGATTTTTTTATTTATCTGACTCCCTGGCAGCGCCGCATGACTGCCGTACAACCAGGGCCGGCTGAACGAGAATATCCCGCGAAGGGAAGGAGGGATCCTTTATTCGCTCAAGCATTACCTGCATGGCGATGGTTCCTATGTCCGTGCATGGCTGATGAATAGTTGTTAGAGGAGGGCGCAGCAGTTCCGCGTACCGGACATCGTCAAAACCGGCTACCCGGACCTTTTTAGGAACGGAATATCCAAGAGTATCGAGGGTCCTCATTAAATTCGCGGCAGTCAGGTCATTGGCGCAGATAATGGCTGTTGCACCGCCATCTATAATACTCTTAACAAATTTCCCGTCAGCAGGATCGCCGCTGTGAACCCATTGAGTATCAGGCAATATCCCAACGCCTATAAGCGCCTCACGATATCCGGCGATACGCAGCATTACTGTCGGGGCGGAGTCCGGCCTTGACAAAAAGTCTATACGCCTGCAGCCGAGTTTTAACAGGTGGGCGGTTATAAGAAAACCGGCCTGGCGGTTGTCAATGCCGACGAGATCAAAACGGCTCCGCTGAGGGAAGGGCACAATATCCCTGTCCAGCAGTACAATTGGAATGCCCGCTGCCTCCATAGCGGAAATGACCGAACGGTTGACCCGGTCCTTGTCTTCTGTCAGTTCCAGAGGAGCAAAAAACACTCCGGCCACCATCTGCCTGATATAGCTGTCGCAGACCTGTGCTATTAATTCTGGATCAGGGTTCCCCTGTTTTTCACCAAAATCTCCCCATAAAAGGGTGTGATGCTGTTTCTGTGCGAGGCGTGCAATCTGACCGCAGACAGGCTCAAAGATTTCTGTGCTTCCAAGCCCTGGAATAAGTAACCCGAAGCGCCAGGATTCAACCGGCTTTTTCGCCCTGTGAACATAGGTTCCTGAGCCGACTTTTCGTTCAACCAGCCCTATATTCTGAAGGTCGTGCAAAGCACGGGCAACTGTAGGGCGTGATGCGCCGAATTGCCTGACAAGTTCTGCCTCGGAAGGAAGCCGGTCTCCTTCCCTGAGTCTTCCTGACTCAATATCTGCCAGGACATATTCAAAAACCCGGCGGTGTTTGGTTTTTCGGGATTCCGCTTTCTCACTGTCAGCGGGCGTTTTATTCGAAGTATCGGTCATTTATCCTCCTGTGGAAAGGTTGATATTACAAATTCATGCATAAAAATGTCAATACAACTTTATAGATTTCTGATTAAAGATGCAAACCAGGATGCTAAAGACTGTATATATACCATAACTACTTGATTTTATGATTTAATGTAAAATTTGAATTACATTGCAGTAAGCAGACTCAATTATAGAGATGCAGAAATATCCGGTACTTTTTATTGACAATAAGCTATCATTTATAGCAAATATGATTTTACATTATAGAGGTTTATCAGGAGGCTGTCCGATAATAGCTCAGGATGTCATTCCCGCGCAGGCGGGAATCTATAAGGGCTTGAAATGACTGGATTCCCGC
>CAZJOB010000383.1:0-4017 GCA_964547435.1 uncultured Desulfatiglans sp.
AAAAATGGCTAAAAAAGAGATGGATGTAAGGTTTAATAAGTTCGGAACGGTAAGTTTTACCTCCACTACCAAGGTTAATGACTTTATTGATAAACTTGAACAGGGAAACGTCTCGGGAACCCGCTGCAAGGGGTGCGGAATGGTATTCTTTCCGCCAAGGGCGGACTGTTACAACTGCCTTACAAGCGATATGGAGTGGTTTGATGTTAAGGGCGCAGGAAAGCTTCTTACCTACAGCAAGCTGGAATATGCGCCTGTCGGTTTTGATGGAGATCTTCCCTATACCATAGCCCTGCTGGATTTTGGGGGCTACAAGGTCTTCGGAAGGCTGGACAGCAGCCTGAGTGATGATGAAGTAAGCGTGGGCATGAAAATGAAGACAGTGGTAAATAAGCTGCCTAATGGTCAGCTTAATTACGTTTTTCAGAAGGCATAAAATCCCCCCTTCCCCCCTTTACCAAAGGGGGGAGACAGGGGGAGGGTTAGGCAATGAACGAAAACCGGGAAGATTCAGGCTGGATGGAGTTATCCATCACTATTGACCTTGTCGCCCATGAGGCCGCGAGCGCATTTCTCATTGATCTGGGGAGTGAAGGAATTGTAACAGAGGACTTTGATGATACAACCCTGAAGTCATATTTTCCTGATACAGAGGACATGGACATGCTGAGGAATAAGATCCTTGTCTTTCTGGAGGATATCATCGATATCTTCCCCGGAATACAGCAGCCGGCACTGGATATCAAAAGGATAGAGACCCAGGACTGGTCAACCTCCTGGCGCAGTTTTTTCTATCTTGATCAGGTCACCGAAAATCTCATGATATTGCCGGCGTGGGAGGAGATGCACGGGAATGTCAACTGCCATATTATCAGGATCGATCCAGGAACCGCCTTTGGAACGGGCAAACACCCGACCACCCGAATGTGCCTTGCAGCCCTTGAAGAGACAGGATTAAAGGATCACTGGAATATGCTCGATGTGGGAACCGGGAGCGGCATTCTTTCTGTATATGGAGCAATGCTGGGAGCGGAAAGGGTGGTGGCTATTGATAATGATCCTGAAGCGGTCCGATGGGCGAAAAAGAATATTGAACTTAACGACCTGCGGGTTAGAATAGAGATCTCCGACACACCCATTGAACAGATCAGGGGCAGTTATCAGGTTATCACGGCGAATATCATATTAAATACCATACTCGAACTCTCCGGTTTCTTCCCACGGCTTCTCGCGCCTGAGGGAAACCTGATACTGTCCGGCCTTTTAAGGGATCAGGTTCCGCAGGTGGAGAATCTGTTTATGGAGTATGGTCTTAAAAGAAAGAAATTAATGCACATGGAAGAATGGGCGTGCCTGGTTTTGAGAAGAGATTGTTGATGAAAATTTTTGGATCAATCTGAATTTCTCAAAGGATTAATGCCCTGTTTTATTCGCCTTCGCCAGAATACCCTGCGGCTTGTCGCAGGGATGATCAGCCTTCACCAAATGTTACGGCTCGACAAGATGGCAAGGTGAACCGCGCCGAAGCTCTTTAGAGCGAAGGCGGGTAGGCTTCCGCCTTCGCCGCTGGCTATGGCGGGACAAGATGGCGCAATTCCGCTTGATACCCCACCGCTTGCGGTGGGGAGCTTCATTGAGAAAATTGCCAAGCAGGTTATCTACAGCAGTGCCCGATGCCTGTCACCCTGAGCGCCCATCCTCCGCAGTAGCACTGATACGGAGGATGAAAAGCGAAGGGTCTCTATTTTATGATCAGTCACATGCCCAGTCACAACATTCAGAATAACAGATGCATGAGAGATTCTTCGCTTCGCTCAGAATGACAATTTTAAATTGCTCAGAATGCATCTGTGGATAACTCAATCATTGTGAATGCTGGAATCCCATAAAAATCTTGTACGGATTTGCTTGAAAATCCGTACATAAGAAAATGGTCTATCATACATTAATACTGCGAAATTAACGAGTTATGCCTTTTGAGAAATTAGGAAATAGCCGAAATTTCTCATATATCCCTCTATTTAATCAGAGAGTAGAGTTTATCCTTAACTGCTTCGGCCCATATTTCATAACCCTTTGGTCCGGGATGAAGTCCGTCGCTCATTATATCTGCCGGAATAATCCCTTTGTCATCCAGGAACCTGGGGCCTATATCCATATAATGGACCCTCTTTCCATCATGCAGTTTTGATATTTTACTGTTTATTTCCGCTATGGTTTCACGCACAGGATCATCGGGCGTGCTTCGGGGAAACACCGCGAGAAGCAGGATTTTCGCCTCGGGAAAACACCTTTTAAGTTCCAGCACCACAGCTCCTATTCCTTCCGCTATCTCCGCCGCGTTGTTCTGCATGGTGTTATTGGTGCCGATCATAAGCATAACAGCCCTGGGACTGAAGCCCTGTCCCTCGCCATTCTGCAGCCGGTAAAGGACGCCCTGTGTTGTATCACCGGCGATTCCGAAATTGGCGATCTTGAGATCTCCGAAATATTTATCCTGAACCGGTTTGCCGGCATAGGGCCCATCGGCATTTCTCCAGAAATCGGTGATTGAGTCACCCATGAACAACACATCTATGTCTCCCTGTTTGGCTACCTGAAGATTATCCTGATGTTTACTTGAGAACCATCCCGCAAGGTTGGGGACAATAGCTGTGTTCGGGCGCGGCACGCGCACCGCAATCAGTCCCGGATACTTTCGGTTTATTTCTTTAATAGCGGGATCAGCATTCTCAAGAAATTTTTTAAGGCCCTGTTCGGCAATACGCACTTCATTCGCGGTAGGCCGCGGAATGGCAACCTCGTCAGGAACAGGCGCACTTGTTTCTCCGGCAAATACACTGCCGGAATGCATGCAGGCAACAATAAGAAAACATGTGAATACAAGAATAAAAAACTTTTTTTGGTAATTCAGTTTCATTACATTCCTCCTTGCAAATATTATTGGTAAAATATGAACTGTAATTATTTAACACCAACCTGGGCAAAATAGTTAGTGATGCCATCAGGATCATCCAGCCAGATGGTCCGCAGTGAGAAACCGGTCATTGTACTGAGCGGCTGATCAATTACTATATTACGCTCTTTAGCCATCTTTTCCACTGCCTCAGCGTCAGAGACAACATATTGAATACCGCCGCTTCCTGTATCTGCCGGAAGTCCCTTTCCGAAACAGTAGAGGCTGATTATTGTCGAACCATGATGCAAGGGATGTTTTATTGTATGAAAAAGGGGATCCTCTACCAAAGGCAGTTCTTCCAGACCTACAAATTCCCGGTAAAAAGCCATGCTTTTATCCAGGTCTGAAACTACGAGCCCGATCTCAATCCCCATGCAGGCAGAGGCTTCCTCATCCGGTACAATCACCAGTTCGACCCATTGTCCATCAGGGTCCTTAAGAAGGGCGCGGCTGCGGCCGGTTCCGGCAAGGGTTGTGAAATTAGGAACAGGAAGACCCTGGGTTTGAAATCTCTGTTCCAGGGCATGCCGGTCAGTAAAAAAGAAGGTCAACAGGCGCACTCCGGTGGCATCGGCGACGCCGCCCCTATGATAACTGCGATCAGGGACAACACCTGTAAGCTTCAACTGCGAGTCCCCCACCTGAAAGCGGGCCACATTCGCGCCGCCTCCCACATCAAAGGTCATAAGTTGCTGAAAGCCCAGCACCTTTCCATAGAAGGCATACATGGCTTCGGCATTTGCCTCAAAGCGCCTGAAAACATTCATGGATGATTGTATCATGAGGGGCGCTGCTGACCCGGAACCGGCAGGCGGATTTTCTTGTCCGCTGGAGACAAAAGTAAAAGGATTCAGTGCGAAAGCTACCAGAAGATATGGCATATATTTTTTCATCATTTTACTCCTTTAAGTTGCTGTTTTTTGAATCACAGAATTTATTGGTTTATTCTACCGCTTCTCTGTCAGACACCGAACGATCCTTTCTAACAATTTTGCAATGCCTTTGGCAAGCTTTTCATTTTCAGATACCTCCTGCATTCAGCCGAAATTGTTACACTC
>CAZJOB010000384.1:0-4012 GCA_964547435.1 uncultured Desulfatiglans sp.
TCCCTCCTTAAAGTGTAGATGGTTGAATAGAAATGTGAACAACAGATCTTTTTGAGCAATGAGTATAAGAGTGTATAGTCCCGCGTGTCAAGAAAATTGTTATTATCCGATATGGGCCTGATATTTCCTCTCTATATATAATAGATAATATAAAAATGCATAATATTTAATTATCCTGCACAATTAAAACATCATGCACAAATTTGGGCATGGGCAAGGCGTGAAACCTGAGAGCTGATAGTTAAGAGGTGAAGAGTGAGTGTTATATTGATCTGTTCTTGCCTTAAGCCTTCTTTTCTATTATCTTGCTGTTTAGTCTATAAAATGAGAGGTGATTATATGGATGACTGGTGCGATCAGCAGGATGATGTTACTGATGGAGACAGGATATACCGCTGCTCAAAATGCGGCAAAAGGCTCCATCCACGAAAAATATTTGATGAAAATGGTGAACCTGTGGGATGGAGACTGCCTCCCCACAAGGAAAAGGGGCACAAGATCAGGGCGTTGAGAAAGGGTGCAAGGCGCAAGCCTTAGGCGCAAAGGAAAAGCAAATTACAGAAAGAGGTTGACAGTCTTTAATCCGGCTTTATCAGCTAATTGTGCCTGCCTTACATCAAGAGTTAAGGATTTATCAGCTTTCATGGCAAGGGCTGATCCGACATGAAGTATATCAAGGGACCTTGCTCCACAATCTTGAGTATGATTTTTTGAAAGATTTAAAGAAAGTTAGAAACAATAGCACTGATATCCACATAGATCATTTAGAAACGATCCTCCCGGTCTTCTATTACCAGCCGACTTGTTGACTTATCCTTTAATTCGACAGCATCATTATAAAAATCCGGCCAATCAATATTTTTTTTAGACTCCAGGGCAGTCAATTTATCTATCTGTTTCCCTCTATTGGTGATAGTGATTTCTTCACCAAGGTGTATATCCCTAAGGATTTTACTGAAATTCTTTTGAATTTCTCCAACGGTTGCAGTTTTCATAAGTGTCTTTGCAAAGAGGTATTATTCGGTTTTATAAGTTCATCAACACTTCCCTGTTTTCATTTGAAAATGAGGGCTAACTCCTCCCTTTAATAAAGTGAAGGTCGGGTGGGATTTTGCCTTTTCATCTATCGAGCTTTTATTCTGCATGGTGCTGGCACCACCTTCGTTAAATCCCCCTGCCCCCTTTTCCAAAGGGGGAAAGAGGGGCACTTTTCCAAAAGGGGAAAAGATAGTCTCCTTCAATAAAGTCACCGACTTCGTTTCTCATAGGTTTCCACGAAGCGGAATAAAACAGCTTTTTACAAGACCATAACTTTTGATATTTCCGTTTATTTAACGATTTGCTATCAACTTTGGAACACTTTCTCAATCACGCGGTAATAAGACAATCCCAGTGGAAGTTCAATCCGCCGCCGTTATAACTTCAGTCTTCGCTAAAGCTACGCCCTGACAAGATGGCGGGGTTCGCAAAGCCTTAACCGATTAAAAGGATGAAGATATTTATGCTTTAATGATAGAAATTTTATATTTCAGAATATTCTTATCTCTTGTTATGAGAGTAAAACGTTCCACCGTGGCCTGGGCAATAAGCATTCTATCAAACGGATCTCTGTGATAGTTTTCAAGACAGGCGATTTGGTGGGCATGCTCAGAAGTAATATCCAGTTTTTCAAATGGCTGAGCTTCAAGTATCTCCTTGAAGTTTATTTAAGAAAATATCAGGAGGCAGTTCATCAAAATTTTCCTCAATTTTTATCTTTCCTTTGAGTGCGCCTGGTCTTCGAGGGATTTCCTTCATTTCATACCTGGTAAGTCTGACAACAGGTTTCCCTGCTTTACCAATAATAATATCTTCGCCTGCCATTACTTTTTCAATGAGAGACGACAATTGGGCTTTTGCTTCTGAAATATTGATTATTACCATTATCAATACCTCCTTATGATTTATAGCCTGACCAGACCAGATCAGAATGTCACCTCTTTTCTTATTCATGATTTATGACTAAAAGCCGATTTCTATTACTATTTGGCGATCGTGCTTTTTTGATAAGCCTCTATTATTACAATGTTTTATTAGCTGTATTTTTCTATTTGGCGAATTTGGCAATATGGCCAGATCCGCCAAATAGGCATTTATACATCACTGAGTTCATTTTCAATAGTAAACCATCTGGGATTTTGAGTAATCTTCTCAATCTTTTTTTGGTTGCAGCTCTAAATCGTTCTCACAGGCCTTCTTACTCTTTCTCTTGCTCTCGCTTTTTAATAAAACCAGATTAAGATTAAGAGTATGATCAAGAGCAAGAGCAAGAGGGTTAAACCGCCAAATTTAAAATATTAACATCGAACATCGAACGTCCAACATCGAATGTCGAATGAAAATCAAAAATCAAATCCGAAATCTCAATTTTCTAATAAACACAATGCACCCTGAACAATTTTGGTCTTTTAATTGTCTTTTGCCTTTCATTCAAAATTGGACGTTCGATGTTCGATGTTCGATGTTCACCTTTTTTTATATTATTTACCTTTCTCAGATGTTTTTATACTTGCCACAAATATCTTTATTAACTGTTCTGTTTCCTCCAGTACTTCCTTCAACAACACGGAATCTTCTATTAATGGAACTCTCTGAATAAGCTTTAGCCATCTCTGTGTTTCTCTGAGTTCTTTTAAAGATATGCGAAGCTTATGAACAAAGTCCTTTTGAGACTCTGCTGACTGAGCTTCACCATGATTTGGATATGGTGATGTCCCGGATCTGAGCAATTGCCCCGCAATATGATTACCGGCTCTGCTATTTGGAAGCATTTCAACAAGCTTTATAATTTGCACCGAGTACTCGAGAAGCCTTTCTTCCAGATCATATTTTTGATTCATAGTTTTTCCCTCTTTTAATTGGACGTTGAACGTTGGAAGTTCGATGTTGGAAGTTCATCTTTTCAAGTCTTTTTTGCCTTTCATTGAAAATTGAACGTTGGAAGTTCGATCCGCCGTCGTTAAAACTTTAGTCTTCGCTAAAGCTACGCCCTGACAAGATGGCGGGACAGGCTTTCGACGTTCACCCTGTTAAATCCGCATAGCCGACTGCGAACAGCATTTAACAGGGTTAATTTTTTCTATTTATAACCCAGATGCGCACGGACGTTGGTTACCTTCCACAGAATTGCAGGGTGCTCGGTTAAACGTTGAACCGCTTCCGGATCATCTGTAAAAAGCAAACCAGGCCGCAATTCACCCTGTTCAATTGCAGCGATGTAACTCGCCTCATTGGGCCTCAGTGTCATGAAATCGTTGACCACAGCCCATGCCTCTTTGATCAGATCCTCAGTTCGAAGAGGCGTGTCCATAGGCAACATCGGCGCAAGTTGTTCCATCACCGCGCGTTCGGTAACAAGGCTCTCAAGCCGGCTCAGAGTGTAGGTCGGCAATGAGTGATCGAGAATAGCGGCCATTGCTATAAACCAGTTTCTGAATGAAAGCATCATCCTCACAGCGTTCGCCTTTGCTGGTAGATTGGCCAGGTCCCAAACATCCCGGACAGCACAGCGATCAAGCATAGCAAGCAGTTTGCCTACGATGATCTCCTGCAGGCTAACCGTTCGGACCTCCGGCAGGTCAAGTTCACCGGGTTGCCACAGGGTGTGCTGCTCTGTTCCCAAAATAGGCACTCGAAACAGGTAATTAAGATCCACTTCGATCCGCTCGTTCGGACCAAGGATGGATTGGTAGATCAAGTAGATTTTACGTCCGGCAAATGCATCCGATGACCGTTGTACACGATATCCTTTACGCTTCGCGAGATCATTTACCGCCTGTTCCACTAATGGCCGTTCTTTCAGCATCTTTTCGCTATCAGAGTGTCCGATGTAGTTATAGTCCAGATCGACAGACAACCTCTTCGGAAGGCCGAAGCAGAGATTAAGTCCAGTACCCCCCTTGAGGGCCAGAACAGTGCCCAAAAAAGGGTGGCGCGCTATGTCTCCGGCCATATCTCCAAGCCGGACAACCTT
>CAZJOB010000385.1:0-4004 GCA_964547435.1 uncultured Desulfatiglans sp.
ATGCTGGGGGCAGGTTCACTGGAGGAAGGATGGGAAAACAGCTTTTTTGACCTGCCCGACGGCTCCAGGCGCGGGCCCAAATAGGAATACCTGAAAATAACAGGCATTGATATTCGCATGCAGACAATATTGCCGCTATAAATCAAAAGGAGACTTTCCATGACTGAATCCAAACACAGCAAATATGTACTCACTGAACTGAGGCGCGACTCCCGTGACGCGTCTTTGCCTCCGGGCATAGATCCTGCTGTTGTAAATAACACGAAATCACATAGAAAAATGCTGGGCCTGGATGATACCATTATCAAGGGATCTTTCTACACAGAGGCTGTGTGGATGTGGCCCGGTGACAGCGATACATACCCGGAAACTGCCGAACCCAATCCCCATGCACACGAATATGACGAGACAATTGGATTTTTTGGCACGGATTTCCAAAATCCCAGCAACCTGAATGGAGAGATCGAATTATGGATGGAAGATGAGAAGCTCATTCTGACCCGCAGTTGTCTGATCTTTGTCCCCAAAGGCATGTACCACTGCCCTCTGGTCATTCACAAGGTAGAAAAACCGATTTTTCATTTTGCCACAGGTCCCGGATCAATATACACTCAGGAGACAGCGAAGAAATAGGCATTCGTTGATTTTTCTTCGCTTGACCCAAAGGATTATCTCTCGCGGAGGCACAGAGCTCATCCGCCGTCGTCACGCTACAGCGTGACTATGGCGGGACAGGCAGAGTTTTTCTGTTGTTAAAAACATTAAAAATCTTTTCTCTGTGTGCTCTGTGTCCCTAGTGAGCGCAGCGAATCCCGCATAATGCAGCGGGACAGGCTGAGCGAGAGTTTTACTGATGAAGAAGACATTAAAGAGCTTTAAGAGTCTGAAATTTCGATTTATGGTATCTTATACCATGCCCCTTTCCCTGTGCCTGCCATCTGTAGCCTTCCTTCCCTGACCAGTCCGGAAATATGCGCCTTAATTGTATTCCTGTTTGCGCCGGTGATTTTTTGGGCTTCTCGCACTGTGATCTTTCCATGCTGTCTGGCGATCTTAAGAATCTCCTGCGAAAGGGGCGGTACACTGATTATGATTCTCTCTGTTTCTATCCTGGATTCAAGGACCGAGACCTGCTTTCGTAAGGATTCAAGAAAAAACAATATCCAGTCATCAAGTATTGCATTGTCAGTGTAGAGTGTTGATTGTACTCGCCTTAATGAAAGGTAATATTGATCTTTATTGTCTTCTATTATTCTTTCCAGTGAAGAGTAAGGCACATAGGAATATCCTGATTTCAACAACATGAGTGTGGTCAAAATGCGGGACAATCTGCCATTTCCATCCTGAAACGGGTGTATGGCTAAAAAGTAGACAAGGAAGACAGCGATAAGTAAAAGCGGATGTATATTTCCGGCTTTCGCTTCTTCATTATACCATTGAACTAAATCTGCCATTTTGAATGGAGTGTCAAATGGAGTAGCGGTTTCAAAGATTACACCCAGACTGGTGCCGTCTGAACCAAATGCCGCCACATGATTAGGGAATTTCTTATATTCTCCTCTATGATGGATATCCTTTGATGAATGTCTGAGAAGAACCTGATGTAACTGTTTGATATGATTTTCGTCAATCTGGATCTCTTTAAAGGACTCAAATACCATCTTCATTGCATCTGCATATCCAGCCACCTCTTCTTCATCTCTTGATCTGAAAGATGTGGCAGCCAATCCGGAAAATAATCTTTCTACTTCACTGTCTGTCAGCCTTGCACCCTCAATTCTGGTGGAAGAGCCTGCCGATTCAATAGTTGCAACACGCCTCAAGCGGGCCAGCCGATCCGGGGCAAGGCTGTTCATTTCCTGCCATCTGCCTTTGAACTCTTCAATTACAGCAATCAAATTCAGGTATTGAGGGATTATTTTAAAAGTTAAAATATCCATAATTATATCCATATATATCCAAAAACCCCCTTTGTCAAACAGTTTTATGGCTATTTATGGCTATAGTATTACATTGGCTTCGCTTCGCTTGACCCAAAGGATTATCTCTCACAGAGGCACAGGGTTCATCCGCCGTCGTCACGCTACAGCGTGACTATGGCGGGACAGGCTGAGCGAGAGTTTTAAGTTGGGTTCGCTTCGCTTGACCCTACCTGCAGACTAAATATTCTATTTATGCATAGTATGTCTAAATTATATGGACATACTATGTAGATATTGCTATTATCAATGAAAATTTTACAGGGCATTATTATGATAGAAACCTTGCGAAAGAAGATAGGAGGAGAAGAGTTTGATTATCAAACCCTGCTTGACTGTCTTGAAGAATACTCCAATCCCCGGGCAAAAATTACTCAGCTTTTGAGGAAAGGGATTATTATCAGGATCAAGAAAGGACTGTATATCTTTGGTGAACCATACAGGAGAAGACCTTATTCAAAAGAATTACTGGCCAACCTGATTTATGGACCTTCATATATTTCCCTTGAGTATGCCCTTCAATATTATGGACTGATACCTGAGCGGGTGGAGGCAATAACATCTGTAACATCCGGAAGGTCCCGGAATTTCACAACTCCGGCCGGTCTGTTTACCTATCGCCGAATACCTGTTTATGCCCTGAGCGCTGGATTTGACAGGGTAGAGAGCAAGGATGGCACAGCCTTCCTGATTGCTACGCCTGAAAAGGCCCTGGCCGACAAGATTATTTCCGATCGGGGGGCGTCTGTAAGCACACAAAAAAAATTACTGGACTACCTGGAAAATGATCTCAGGATTGATATGGAAAATTTATTGTCCCTGAATCCTGATGAACTAAATAATATCGCAAAAAGGTATTCTTCGGGAAAGCTTAAAAATGTGAGCAGCTTTATTCAAAAAAATAATAATCAGCAAAAGGAGTACAGACATGCATGAGGCCTTAAGGAGTATGCTTGCCAGATACAACTGCATGAGTATGAATGATTATACAAATGCGTTAAGGGAGATCCTTCAGGAGATCGCCTTGTTAGGCCTCTGGCGCGGTAAATTTTTTGAAAAGGCTGCATTCTATGGCGGGTCGTCATTAAGGATTCTTCATGGCCTTGATCGTTATTCCGAAGATATGGATTTTTCACTGCTGAATACCTCTGAAGAATTTGATTTGTCCGGATACGGGCAGTACATCCTTAAAGAAACTCAGGCCTTTGGTTTTGAGCTTAAGTTTGATGAAGTCGAAAAGTTATATGATTCACCTGTAATGTCAGCTTTTCTTAAAGCAGATACAAGAAAGCAGATGATGCTGTTTGAAACAGGAGAGGAGATACTTAATGCGGTTCCCAGGGGTAAAATACTTAAAATAAAAATTGAAATTGATACTGATCCGCCTGCTGATTTTCGGACAGAGACACGTTATCTGCTGCAGCCAATCCCTTTTGCTGTTCGTGTATATACCCTGCCTGATCTGTTTGCAGGCAAAATGCATGCTGTACTTTTCAGGAATTGGAAGAGCCGTGTAAAGGGCCGGGACTGGTATGATCTTGTATGGTATGCAGCAAACCATCCTGAACTTCATTTAAAACACCTTGAAGGCCGAATGGTTCAGACCGGTGACTGGGAAGAGGGAAAGATGCTGACCGAAAATATTTTTAAGGAATTACTGATTGACCGGATAAATAAGCTTCCCATTGATGAAGTAAGAAAAGAGGTGGAACCCTTTGTAAGACAACCTGATGATCTCAGTATATGGTCAAAAGAGTTTTTTATAAGTCTGGTGGAGAGGATAAAGGTGGTCTAAAAGGTTTTATTGGGTTCGCTTCGCTTAACCCAACCTACGAATTTCTTATGAGTTCATCTGTGTTGATTATTTAATTCTTTATTATTCAGTTGAAATTCTGTACATATTATCAAAGGCATCGTTGCCCGGCAGAACGAACTGCGCAAGGCGATTGATGAGATTGTTACTGTTATCGAAGGAGAATAATATGAAGGATGACAGCCAAAACAGCCAAATCATTATATATCAGT
>CAZJOB010000386.1:0-3999 GCA_964547435.1 uncultured Desulfatiglans sp.
CAGGCGCTTATAGATTCCCGCCTTCGCGGGAATGACACCCTGAGCTATTCTCGGACAGCCTCCTTGTATTCAATCAATTCAAACGCGTTTCCGGAATTATCCCTGATAAAAACAAAACAGATTTCGGGAGTGTCAATAGGCCCAAAAGCCACCTCCACGCCTTTTGCCTTGAGTTCTTTAACCGCGACCTGAACATCGGACACCCTAAGGGCAAAGTGTTTCAGGCCCTGAACGCCGAAGTCGGCATTCGGATCCCTTCGATATTCCGGCAGGGGCATGGAACCATCAACCTGGAACAGTTCTATGTAGCAGTTGCCGTGCCTGATATGGCCTATGCGCATCTTATCTTCTGTCACACCCTGTTCCATTCGCACCACTTCCTCAAATCCCAGCATGTCCCTGTACCATGCTATGGATTCTTCGAGATTTGCCACGCTTATACCGACATGATGAAACGATATATCAAAACCGGTTTTGTTTTTCTGTTCTTCAGCCATTATTTCGCCCTTTCCCGCAATCAGCGTAAGAAAACATAAAAAGCCAATTATTTTGCTTATCCTCAATAAGTGCCAAGTGTTATTCAAGACCATATTTGTTGAGGATAGAATTATAGAGGTTATATTCATTTTGTTCAAGAAGCCCCTTGTTTGCTTTTGCCTTATTGATCAATGCGTAATATAAATTTTTATCTGTAAATTCCTCTTCAATCTTCTCAATCTGAATGCCATCCGATATGCTGATAACTTCAAAATCAGACAAGGTTCCGGCGCCTTCAAAACCTGACATATTATCAGTGATTATTTTCGGTGTAGTAACTTCCACATAGCAATATCCGGTATCACCAACATCATATTCATCCGGGCATTTGATGCCCACTGCGCGATGATTTTCGTTTTTATAGATCAGTGTCGCAGTGCCAAAACCCAGTTCCCTTAAAAGGAAAAGCAGTAAATCAGACTTCTCACTGCACGCTCCTCCATGTTCATATATAACTCCATAGGGGTATTTTTCATAATCAGCAGCATCTGTATAGGGGATATTCTGCACCAGACTGATTGCAATCCGTGCCTGTTCATGGACATCAGGAGTGAGTGTCCTAATTTTTTCCACCAGGGGCAAAAGCTTTTCTTTCTGCAACTGATTGTTAAGCCTTGGCAAAATAAAATCTTTTTTTGTGATTTTGTCTTTTCCCTTCCCGTAGATCACCGGGCGGGATATGGATGCGAGTTTCTCATGTGCGATCCTGTTAACAATAAAGTAGCTCCCATATTTATTGCCTTTGTGCACAAAATTCAAGAAAACTGCCTTGTTGAGTCCATATTTATTGTCCCTGCGCACAAAATCCAAAAACACTGATTCATTGCCCATAGACAGAACAGCATCTGTTTTAACGGCCTTTTTTTCAGACCAATCTGTAAGCCTTAGTCCGTTTTTATTCTGAATCTCCTTTTTAAAATCTCCCTTTCCTCTGCCTTCCCATGCGACAACCTCACCTTCAGTTGTATCAATAACCATCGTTAAAAAATCAACTGTAACAACCCTTTCAGGAGACTCATCATCCCACAGGGCATAATTTTTCAGTTCATAAAGGTGGCCTGGCTTTGCTGAAAAAGAGATATTTAAATCCGCTGAAGAAATAAGAGAAGCATGCCTTTGCCTGACAAAATAATAAAAAATAGTATGTCTGCCTGGAGCAAGTTTATATTCTGCTCTATTTTGATCATCTGCGTCATTAAAACGTTCCTTATCAATCTGCTCGATACCAACACGGGTATTAGGCTGGTTGTGCCTTGCTATAATAAGAGCGGCATCCTTCTCACCTGGTTCTGTGAGTTCGGGAAATATCGAATACGTTGCATTCTGCTCAACTGATTCTGCAGGATTGGGTAATATTGATTGTTTAGCAGAATTGCATCCCTGTAATAATGAAATAAAAACCGCAGTTATTGACAGTATTATGTATCTGGATTTCCCGCCTTTCATTATATGTTTTCCCTGAAATTATCTGTTTGGGCTGAATAGTATCAGGCCAAAGAGGTTTCGTCAAACCTGAAAGAGCTATTTTGATGGCGAATCAGGGTTGTTTTTCCTTATTGACAGACAATACCCTCCCTCATATACTCAACCTCTGAAAATGGAATTATTATTGAACTGCCAACTTAAGAAATGGAGGTGCAAATTGACCAGAAAGTTTTGTTCCGCAATATTAATTATTCTTCTCATCGCTGTCTGCTCTGCGGCATATTCTTCTGATGATAAAAAGATCAGGGTATTGAATCCCACGCCACCCAATAGAATGGTTGATCGCATACCGCTTACACCACGGCTCGATACACTGGAAGGAAAGACAATATTCCTGGTGGATATCGGCTGGGGAGGTGATAACGCGGCTCCCAGCATCTATAAGGAAATGAAGGCATGGTTTGCCGAGAACATGCCGAGTGTGAAAATAGAGGTCAGGGGAATCCAGGGTTTTTATATGCAACCGCAGCCGGAACTCCTTAAGGAAATAGCTGAAAAGGGTGACGCTGCCATGATCGGAATAGCCGGTTGAGACAGTTGCATATCGGCCGTGAGCCGAAACTGTAAAGAACTGGAACAGCAGTACAACATCCCCGCTGTCGGGGGCTCCGCAGCAAATATTTTAAGTTACGCATTTAATTACAATTACGATTATGAAAATGGATCGCCCATCAGGTATATAGGCTTTCCCTTTCCAGTGGCCGGACAGCCTCAATCGGTCCACCATAAGTATGTTTTTGAGAGCAAAGATGTCGTAAGCGGAAAGCCTATGATGCAGGCATTCATCGACGCGCTTACGGCTCCGCTGACTGAAAAGGAAAAATACAAAGGACCGGCGCCCGAGCCTCCAAAGGGCGCTTCACGTTTTCTCGGGCCGGACACGGAAGAGAACCTGCATCAGCTTTTTATTGACAATGACTGGACAGACTATCTTCCCATTGTTCTTCCCACTGAAGAACGGGTTAAAAATATGCTCAAAGGCACTTCCCATAAGCCGGATGAGATCATCAAGGTGCTGGACTGGCCCGGAGGCAAAAGGGAAGTTACAGTGGAAAGGGTGGCGACATGCGCTGTTATGGCGGGCGCCAGACCGGAACACCTTCCTGTGATACTGGCCCTGGCCAACCACATACCCTTTGGAAACTCCACCTCCTCCATGGCCAACATGATCCTGGTCAACGGGCCCATACGCGATGAGATAGGCATGAATTACGGCCACAATGTTATGGGACCGCATAATCTGGCCAATTCTGTTATCGGCCGGAGTTACACGATCATGTCAAAGACCATCGGCGGTCTGCACAGTAAAAAAACAACCTGGAGCACACTTGGAAGCTCCTTGCAGTATAACAATGTATGCATCGCAGAAAATGAAGAGGCCCTGCCTGAAGGGTGGAAGCCATTTCACGTGCAGGCGGGATTCAGACCCGATGAAAGCGTTCTCACCGTGGCAACCGGATGGTCATATATTTCCTGTGTAACAGAGGCAAAGAGAGAATACCCGGTTTACATGTGGATGGGTGATTTAATGAAGGCCCTTACCATGCCAATGGCCACAGTAATTATGGATCCTTCTGTTGCAGATCTTTTATATGACGCCTATGGTTTTAAAAGCAAAGAGCAGTTAGGCAAGTGGTTCTCGGAAAATGTCGAAAAGACCATGCAGCCTTCCGGCCAGAAGATGAAACCTTTTCAGGAATCTTCAATAAATGTAATTGTTACCGGGGGCGGAGGCCAGACAACATGGTTTGTGACCGACTTCATGCTGAGCAGGAATATGGTTACGATGGGAGGAAGTACACGCATAGACGAGTGGAGGTAGAATTAGTAAAATTCAAGATTAAATATTGATGATCTCGTAAAAAGTCACTAAAGCCGTCACTCCCGCGCAGGCGGGAGTCCATAAATGGTTGAAAATGCTGGATTCCCGCCTTCGCGGGAATGAGTGTGAACCGAAGTGATATTGAGCTTAGTCTT
>CAZJOB010000387.1:0-3985 GCA_964547435.1 uncultured Desulfatiglans sp.
TAATGTTCATTTTATGCGGATAGAACTTTTTAACATCAAGGCCATCCCCCATGCCTTCAATGAACAGGTCCAGCATTCTCTCTGTGAACGAAGGATTGCGCAGGGACCCGGATATAGCAAGAACGGTCTTCTTTCCCATGATAATTTTCCTTTATATTAAGATATTTCCAGTATAGGCCATCATTGAACACAAAATCAAATAAACCCTATCCTGAGCAGGTAAAAGATAGCATCAGGTTAAAGTTAATTATATGCTCAGTCAATCATTTAAAAAATTGTTAAGATAATCCTTTCTCTTTCTTTTTGGGAGATGTGGCCGGGAAGCCGGAGGGCAGGATGCCGGTTTGTCCGATCGGCGGACACGGATGTTCCGGTGTCTGTCAGGCGCAGGCACAGGAAATACTCCGCTCTGCATCCGGCAGATCATTCTGTATGCGCTAAATTGTTGATAATCTGAGTCGGTGCAAATCCCAGAAACCTTTTGAATTGTTTTATAAAATGAGACTGGTCGTAGTATCCGAGTTCATAGGCTAATTCAGTTAAATTCAAATGAGGCCTTGAACATAAAATCATCCTGGCCTTATAATGACGAATTATATTGCTGTATAACTTCGGCGGTATGCCTACATATTGCCGGAACATTCTCTGAATATGCCTGTCCGTATACAGGCAGTAACTGATAATTCTTTTTTCTGTTGCAGAGCCTACGTTGCTGCGGATTGCATTGGTAATCGATATAATCTGTTTTGGGACTTCCAGAAGCAATGGTTCACGCATCTCAAAAAAATGTTCAAAAATATGAATGCGTTCCTGGAATGTTGTTGCAAATGCCATCCCCTCAGAAATGTCTTTCATAATGCTTTCTAATTTTCCGGAAAATATTTCATTCAGGGGGAAAGACCTGTCCGTAAATTCTACTGCAGGTATTGGGCAGAAAGAATAACCCATTCCGGTACGGAAATAGACAAGAAAATAATCGCCTCCGGAAAGGCCATATTCGGGATCCCTGGTGAAAGTAGGCGTTCCAACAAGGAAGGCGCCGGGTCTTTGAGAAGAGCAGCGGAAGACAATTGCTGTGTTTCCCTCTTCGGGGACGATATATTGATACCTGGTATTTTTGGCTACGTGGCACTGATAATAATAATACACGATATTTTTATATCTTTCTGACGGCAGGCCGGCATATTCATTAAAATAAAAATGAGGATCACGCGGAATAATGGGATAAACGATATCGTTAGTATTGTTAACATATTTAACATCCGTAAACGACACAGCTGCTGAACTTTTATTCATATTATCAGGTAAATGTATCTGTAGAGGATGGCTCATAATGAATTTTTTCAAATAGAAATTATGGAATAAACGAATAATACCAAGTACCTATTTCAGTAGGTGAGAAAAATTGCCGCAAGTGAACGGACAGGATAATATCTATTCTGGAACTGCGTAAAAAACATCCTGTTTTACGCAGTTCCGGCGACATCCGTGTTGCCTGTTCCATAGATATTATCCTGTCCGTTCATCACGATTATACCTGCTGAAATAAACTCTAAATGACAATTAGTATTTTCAAGTTAAATATAATATGATGACAGATCATTTCCAATTCTATTACGATAAAATTATATTCTATCCATAGAAATATGTTTACAGTGTTTACAGAAATGTCCGGAAGGAGGTACTGGTATTAAACCCATACCCCCTTCCGGTTTTGTCAGCTGCATATGCAGCTGTATCTGAACTAATAAAAGTCAACACCCTCTGCTGCTGAGAGAATCCCTGTTGCGGTTAATTGTCAACACCGCCCTGATCTATCAGCGTTGAGTAAGCCATTTGAGCATAAAGCTGGGCTTCTGCAAAACCTGTAAGTGCCGCGCTCAATAATTCATTACGCTTACTTGTGTTTGTTTCAAAATAAGCATAGGCAGCCCTGTCTATGCCTTCCGTATAGGCATAGATAGCCTTATCAAGTTTTTCCTGCACACTTTCAATTACAGATATTGTTAAATAAACAGGTGCAGGGTTTGTGTTCATTTCTTCTTCAAGAAAATCCATTGCTGCCCAGAAATAACTCAGGGCATCAACATCCGCCTGATTAACAACAGCTCCCGGATCTGCTGATAACTTGATTTTTACATATTCACCGGTAGCATAAGCAGGGAAGCCGTTTCCGCTGGGTGTGCCGGTTCCCAGATAAGCTATAAGATCTTCCGGGATATAAATGCTTTCGCTTACAGATGTATGGTCATTTGAAAGAAATGGGGAACCCGGATCATTTAAGTGCCAGCCTACGCCTGCTTCGTACCAGTCGTCGGAAGCGAATACATTTTTAACAAAATTAAAATCGACTGACCCGGCCCCTGCTTCAGTGAGATACTGAAAAACTGTGTCGTATCTCTCTAAAGTACCCATAAAGGGTACCCATGGAGGATTAAAAGCGGCAAGACCCGCGTCGACAAGATGGTTTGTCTGAACCATAAAACCGTTCACAGGTCCTCTTGTAGCATAGTTGCTTCCTCCGTCCGGAACTGTTTCAAGAACTTCGACACCTGTCGGGTCGCTCAATGTAAAACCGCCGGAAACACCACCCCTGGGTGTATTTTGAAGGTATGTGAGAGCATCTGCCCGTGAAGAAGCAATTTGTGCAAGATAATGGAAATATACTTCCGTAAGTCCCCAAGCAGGATTAGTTGACGTGATAGCAGTCATGGTCCATGCAAGTCCGTTGCTGTTCATGGCGTTGTTCGCGTTTACTCTGCCGGCATAAGTCTGAGAGACAAAGCTGTATCCGGTGCTCGGAAACGCAATAAGAATGATGTTGTCCATCATCTCTGTCCCCGCCATCTGGTCCATTGCATGAATGGTTTTGCCGTCGGTAGTTACGGTGCCGGTTGCGGCAAGGCTGTTGCATGAATGATAAATTGCCCCGTCAGCTGTTGTTTCTGATGCATCAAATGGTGTTTCCGATGCATCAAATTTGCTTAAGGTTGCCGTGCTGCCTGTATATCCTGTCGGATAATCGGCAGTCGGTCTGGCCCAGAGCTCTGTAGGATATACCATAAGAAGAACAAAGTCAAGATAAGTTACACTATAGCCCTTGTTTTCGCATCCCTTCACCAGGCCATTCAGCCAGTCTTTTAGTGTCGGGTCATGCAGATTTAAATAGTAATTCCATACACGCATATCCTCGGTTACTGTTGCCTCTCCGCCGGAAATAACTTTATAAAGTTTGCTTTTAAAAATAATAAGATTATGATAAATCGCGGCTGCTGCCTGCTCGCCGTATTGCACACCCATTTCATAATTTGTTCCGGAAACCACAACTACCTGCGGGAATCCAGTCGATACATACGGCTCCGGTGTGATTTTTTCTGCGGAATGACTGCCCGAATCGCCTCCGCAGTTTGTCATCTGAATCATGATAAAGGAACAAAAGATCAGATAAATCATATAACGCAAAATACTGTATTTTTTTTTCATAACAGCTACACTCCTGATTATTAAATTGTATTTAAAAATTTGTATTTTTTATAATTATTGCGGATATTGTTTTATGCATTCACCTCCCTTGGTCTAATGATGGAAACACGAAAAAGATTTAGTTTTTCGTTTAAAAATCTGCGTTTAATAAATAATAAAGTTGGAATCGGGTAAAGATAATGATTATGAACCTAAGGCGCGATTTCTGATCGGAAATTCAGAAATTGAGTGAGAATTGTTAATCTCACCAATCTGTTGAAAGTCAGAATTTAATTACACGCCTTTTCTCTATATATATACAGAGGGAATACGGAAGAATTGTAAAAATGCGACATTTTATGATTTTTTTTGACGGGGAAGCGCTCTCTGCCCCGAGGCAAGCCTGCTATTAATGCATGGAATTTTCAGAATATCAATTAAAATATTGACACATCTTCCGTCATTTTCTAAAAGCACACTCATGATAATCATAGAAAACCTGACAAAGAGCTACGGCTCACAG
>CAZJOB010000388.1:0-3971 GCA_964547435.1 uncultured Desulfatiglans sp.
AGACCGCTGCACGCCCTTGCATCGAGATACACACATCCACGTCTCACTGGATCCGTTTCGGTCATTCCAGGAGAACCCCGGACCCTCTTTTTGTGCTGCATGATCTTCAAAAAATCCAAAATACCCAACAATTTGTAGGGGGACCTATGTGTCTGCCCGTTTTGGCAGGCACGAAACCGGTTGCACCTGGAAACCAAAGAGGCCCCGGCGTTCTCCTTTCATGACCGAAGGGCATTTGCGTTTTGTCGAAGAATCAGTTTGTCAGGCGTGCAGAGGGGATTCTGTTTTTTGCAATCCGAATCCTTCATTGTAAATGATTGACTTAGACCGCTGCACGCCCTTGCATCGAGATACACACATCCACGTCTCACTGGATCAGTTTCGGTCATTCCAGGAGAACCCCGGACCCTCTTTTTGTGCTGCATGATCTTTAAAAAATCCAAAATACCCAACAATTTGTAGGGGCACCTATGTGTCTGCCCGTTTTGGCAGGCACGAAACCGGTTGCATCTTGATACCAAAGAGACCCCGGCGTTCTCCTTTCATGACCGAAGGGCATTTGCGTTTTGTCGAAGAATCAGTTTGTCAGGCGTGCAGAGGGGATTCTGTTTTTTGCAATCCGAATCCTTCATTGTAAGTGATTGACTCAGTGCTTTGCACGCCATGGCCCCAGACAACATGAATTATAGTCTCACTAATAATTCATGGCGCTCTTGTAACAGATTGTTTTATTTCAGAAAAATTATACATAAGTAATAAAGCGACTTTTTACTTCCTTAGAAGTCGATTTTCGTGGGTTGTCATTCTGAGCGAAGCGAAGAATCTCTCATGAATCTGTTCTTCTGAATGGTGTGTTCCGGCAAGTGTCTGGTCATAAAACAGAGACCCTTCGCTTCGCTCAGAATGACAGTCATGAGGAGGGTCTGCAGGTAGATTGCCTGGCAATTTTCTGAATAAAACAGGACATTAATCCTTTGATGGCTTCGTTAAACAATGTCGCTTGGTCTTTTTCCGAGCTTGTCACCTTTTGCAAAATAAAGATTTTTAGGGTTTTAACGTAAACCGTAGACCGTAAATCGTAGACCGAAGGCGAAGGCCCGTGCGCCTTCGCCTTTTATATTAATGCTTAAAGGCCCTCTGCCCAGTGAACACCATCGTTACCTTTGGATCGGCCTCATTGCACGCCTCGATAACTTCATAGTCTCTCATGGAGCCGCCCGGCTGTACAATAGCGGTGATTCCTTCCTTGATGCCCACATCGACACCGTCCCTGAATGGAAAAAACGCGTCTGATATCATTGTGGACCCTGGCAGGCCGGCTTTATCCTCTTTCGCGAGGGCGTTCAGTTCCGAGATGATCTCCTTGTCCTTTTCACCCTTTGACACCTTCAGTTCCATATCTTTGTAGGGAATTCCATGGCGTTTGAAACAGAGTGCATCAACATATTTGGTATAGGCCTTATAGACTGCTATTTCGGCTACACCGACCCTGTCCTGTTCTCCGGTGCCTATTCCAAGAGTGACTCCATCCTTCACATATATAACCGAATTTGAGGTGATCCCCTGTTCCACCCGCCAGCCGAAGAGCATGTCCGCGTAGTCCTCCTCAGAGGGCTTCCTTTCTATGGTATAGATCTTTCCCTTGTACTCAGTGCTTGCAAGCGTAAAGTCGGCAGCGGTCTTAATTCGGTTAAGTGGGGACTGCTGAATGATAAAACCGCCGTCTATAAGGCTTTTAAAATCCACAAATCTTGCCTCTTTGTAATATGAGAGATCATTAATGCGGTTGATGCGCACGATTCTCAGGTTTTTTCTCGCTGCCAGCACAGGGATGGTCCCCTCTTCATAATCAGGGGCTGCAACGACTTCCACATAGATATCGGAGATAAGGTCCGCGGTCTCCCTGTCCACTGGCCTGTTAAAAACAGCGCACCCGCCAAAGGCAGCAACCCGGTCAGCCATATTTGCCCTTTCAAAGGCATCGGCAAGGGTCTTTCCATAGGCGACTCCGCATGGATTGTTGTGCTTTACGATAACCGCCGCGGGGCGGTCCGAAAGATATTTGATTATATTAAGGGAATTATCTATGTCCGTAAGATTGGTTTTTCCGGGATGTTTTCCCTCCTGAATCATGTCTTCCTCGGTTATGGCGGAAACAAGTCCTCTGCCCGGTTCAATGAATTTACAGTCACCCAGCACCAGGTTTCCATTGACAAGCTCATAGAGCGCTGCCTCCTGACCCGGATTTTCACCATAACGCAGCCCCTTTTCAATAACCTCACCGCTCTTTTCATCAGGGATCTTCCATGCCCTTTTCCGGTAAACAAGCGTCTGTCCTCCAAATGAGATAGTCACATCCGGCGGAAAGTGGTCATCCATTACGGTCCTGTACATCTTTTTCAGATCTTCGGTCATATTTTATTCTCCTTTTTGTTTTTCTATGTAGGCATAGGCGTTATGATTGTGAATGGACTCAAAATTCTCGGATTCAACCGCGAACCAGGTAATGTTCGAGTCATTGTTCAGCCTCTGAGCAATGTCTCTTACTATGTCTTCCACAAACATCGGTTTATTATAGGCCTTTTCGGTCACGAATTTTTCATCCTCGCGCTTTAGAACAGAATACACATCACTGGAAGCGGTTTCCTCTACCACGCGGATAAGGTCTTCAATCCAAATAAACTTTTTGAACCTTACCTGAAGCTTTACCTCCCCGCGCTGGTTATGGGCGCCGTAATCGCTTATCTCCTTTGAGCAGGGGCAGAGGGTGGATATAGGCACATGAATGATTGTGATCAGGTCGCTTTTATTCTGAAGGGAGCCCTTAAATGTGCATATGTATTCCATAAGGCCTTCACTTCCTGATACAGGGGCCATTTTGTTGATAAAGTAGGGGAAGGTTATCTCCATGTGGGCGCTTTCGGCATTGAGCCGGTTTTTCATCTCTGAAAGAATCTCTGTAAAATTCTGAAGAGAGATTCGGTTGCTGTGTTCATTAAGGATCTCCACAAAACGGCTCATGTGGGTTCCCTTGTAATGCCTGGGGAGGTTTACATACATGTTGATTTTTGCGACGGTCTGCTGCTTGCCGTTGTTTTTATCAAGGACAGTGATGGGATAACTGATTCCCTTTACCCCCACCTGATCAATATCTATGTTTCTGTTATCTTTTAGATTCTGAATATCTTCCATACGGTGCCTCAAAAAATTTTCATTCAAGGGGCTTTTTTAGATTGGGAAGGGCGTAAAGTCAATAAAAACATGATTTTTGAAAAACCGGAATTCCGATATAAGGATTAAAAAATCGCATCTTATCGATATTTTTATTCTTTTTTACACTCTGAAAGCTTTCCTTCATCGATTGTAAAACATGGGCTAACAAAACACTGCCATCACTGTTTCTCGTTTAATCCTTATATCGGAATTTCAGGTGAAATGTTGTTTCCTTGACATATATCTTCAATCGTCATAATTTACTGTTTTTTCAAAAGGGAAATCATGTACAACTCATTGAATACAGACAGAATAAAAAGGATACTGGAAATAAAACGAAATCTGCTTGGAAGGGGGATCTCCTATTCCGAGAAGATCCTCTTTATACACCAGCAGAAGGAACAACTGGACAGGGTTATGGCTCCAGGAAGGGACCAGATAAGTCTCTATCCGGACCGGGTGGCCATGCAGGATGCAACCGCGCAGATGGCCATGCTGCAGTTTATTCAGGCAGATAGAAAAAAGAGCATGGTGGAAGCGACAATCCACTGTGATCATCTCATAGCAGCGGATCAGGGCGCGGAACCTGACCTGAAAAACGCCATGGACACCAATAGAGAGATCTATGATTTTCTCTCTTCCGCGGCCATGAAATATGGAATAGGTTTCTGGGGACCAGGCTCCGGTATTATACACCAGGTGGTCCTGGAAAATTATGCCATGCCCGGTCTGCTCATGATAGGCACGGATTCTCACAC
>CAZJOB010000389.1:0-3971 GCA_964547435.1 uncultured Desulfatiglans sp.
ATGCATTCATCAACCGTTTCAGCATCGGCAATGCCCTTTTCAATAATAGAGATAGCCTCGCGCCACAAGGCATGCTGCAAACGGTTTCCAACAAAACCCGGAACATCTTTGTTTACCCGCACAGGATGCTTGCCGACAGCCTGTAGCAATGTAAATGTAACATCCATTGTTTTATCTGAGGTATCATCTCCACGGACCACTTCTACCAGAGGTATAAGATAGGGCGGATTCCAGAAATGGGTTCCCACTATTCTGTCCCTGGCCATAGACATAGAAGCAATCTCTGTAATACTCATGACTGATGTATTTGTTGCAAGAATGGCATCCCCTTGGGTAAGAGCATCAAGCTTCTGAAATATATTTTGTTTTAATTTCAGATTTTCCGAAACAGCTTCCACTATGAAATGGGCATCAGCGGCTGCTTCGGGCATATCTGTCGTAATATTGATCCTTGAAAGGGCAGGTTCTACATCCCGGAGGGGTATAATATCATAATCTGCCATCAGCGTCAGGTTGGACCTTATATTTTTTATGGCCGTAATAAGCAGTTCATCACTCAGGTCCATTAATATAACATTATACCCTTTTATGGCAAACACCTGGGCAATGCCATGCCCCATCAGACCGGCGCCTATAATGCCGATTTTCCATTTTTCTGACATATGATTGAGTCTCCTATCCCGCCGCATAACCTCCATCCACACAGATAACAGCGCCTGTTACAAAATCCGATGCCTTTGAACAGAGATAAATGATGATCCCGATAAAATCTTCAGTCTCTCCAAGCCTGCCTATAGGGATACGTCTTAAAAAATTCTTATAGAATGCCTGGTCATCAAACATCCACTGGGTAAGTGCAGTTCTAAAGACTGTGGGAGATATTGCGTTAACATTTATTCCATACTGCCCCCACTCGCAGCCGAGTGTTTTTGCCAGCAGGTGGACAGCGCCCTTTGAAGGGCTGTACCCGGAGTAATTTGCCATGCCCAGAGCTCCCCGGGCCGACCCTAAAAGGACAACTTTTCCTCCATCCCCCTGTTCAATCATCACTTTACCTGCTTCCTTGCAGAACAGGTAAGTGCCTTTTACGTTGGCATTCATAATCATTTCCCATTCTGTAAGCGGCTGCTCAATAATAGGCCCCGGTTTATTCACACCTGCCGCTGTTATAAGGATATCTATCCTGCCAAATCTATCAAGCGTATCTTTTACTACTTTCTTTACATCGTCATGATCAATCGGTGATCCTGCTGAACAGGCTGCAATACCGCCTTGTTTTTCAATTTCTTCCACAAACGGTTTGAGTTTATCCTCGCTGCGGCCGGTTGCCATCACCTTTGCTCCGGCCATGGCCAAAGCCATGCTTATTGTGCTCCCGAAACCGCCGGTTGCCCCTGTAACAATGGCGACCTTTCCAGTAATATCAAAAAGATCCTTTAATAATTCATCCCCCTTTTTCATTATTTTCTCCTTTCTCTGCAATAGTATATGGTTAAATAATGATCCGGACTCTTTGTAGAAAAATTATCTTTTCACCGTACACCGTAAACCGTATACCTTAGACCTTAGTAGTTGACTTTTCCTATCCCCTTCAGCCCCAGCATCTCCCTCGCCTCATCCGGTGTTGCCGGCTCATAACCCAGTTCACGTATTATCCGAATTGCCTTTTCAACCTGCTCGGCGCTGCTTCTGGCAAGAACGCCCTTTTCCAGATACAGGTTGTCTTCGAGGCCAACCCTCCAGAAACCGCCTTCAAGTACGTTGATAACGCCCATGGGGAACTGAAACCTTCCTGCAGCGCATACCGACCACATAAAATCATCACCAAGGAGTCTTTTTGATTCTCTGATCATATATAGCAGGTTATCGGCGCCGGCCGGAATTCCCCCCAGGATGCCCATTACATACTGAAGATATACCGGCTTTTTAAGATATCCTTCCCTGATCAACTGGACCACATTGTTTATCTGCCCGACGTCATATATTTCGATCTCCGGCCTGGTGCCCATTTCAGTCATGGTCTTTGAAAAGATGTGGAGAGATTCAAAAGTGTTTGAAAAAATGAAACTTTCTGTGCCTTGAAGAAAACTTTTTTCCCACTCAAATCTATATTCCTCTATCCGGTCGGCGACGGGATACAGTGCAAAATTGAGCGAACCAGCGTTGAAGGTGGCCATTTCCGGTTTCAGGACACTCACCACAGCCAGCCTTTCCTGGGGAGTCATTGTGGGACTTCCTCCTGTTGTGGGTGTGATAACCACATTTGATTTCGCCTTTATGCCGCCAAGGATTTCGTGATAGATTTCACCTGATACAGAAGGTGAACCATCTTCAGGGTTTCTGGCATGTACGTGTACAACTGCCGCTCCGGCATTATGACACCTCACGCCTTCATTGATAATATCTTCCGGCTTATAAGGAAGATATGCAGACATGGACGGTGTATGAATATTCCCTGTCAGGGCGGCTGTTATTATTACTTTTCCCATTTCAACAAATCCTCCTGATTTTTATCAGCAGTATGTGTAGGTTCTATCAGGCACATCGTTCAGGTCATCTTCGTTTATCTCGGCCACACAGCGGACCATCGAGCCGTCGCCCATGTACCAGCGGATGGGAAAGCAGTAGAACCTGAATCGCTTGCCCGAAACCTTGTCAAGGTCTCCCCCGAGGTTCTCAACCCCTACAATGCCGTGTCCCAACATCTGTTTGTGGCAGGGTTCCCAGGTCCCCTCACACCCTATTGCTTCAAGGTCACCGAATTTGGCATCATAGGCGGCCTGACCATGCAGCCTGATGTAGGCTGCCTTCTCAAATTCGGCATAGGCCTCTTCACCGAACTGTTCGGCGTATTCTTCGGTAATAGGCTTTCCGGAATTCCCTGGCAGATTCATCTGAGGCGGTCCGTTCTTGCCCATAGCCGTATGGAGCGGATGATCCAGTGCCTGCATGTCCATGGCCACACACTTGACCTGATGCCTTACAAACCATCTTCCTGCTTCGACGCCAGTACCGCAGGAATAGTGATAGTATTCTTTGGAGTCGTCGAATTTACGATGCATGCCGGTATTCAGGCAGACGACCATTCCCTTGAGTTCTTCGGGCCTGATATTTGCGCGTATGCATGCATCATCAAGATGTTCGGGAAGTATCAGGCCCCATCGGTGTATCCTGATTTCAAGGCACACTGCATCTCCAGTGTAGGCATCCACCGGCATTTCGTGGGTATAACGGGCCCTTTTACCGTCAAATTCACGTTCCATAACGTGACGGGGCGCATCAGCATGAGTTCCTGTGTGCTGAACACAATCGACCCTCTGAGTGAGGACGCCCCCCTTTGCCATGGTGTGCATCGAATCAATGACCGGTTTAACGAAATAAGGCCATCTGGGGATCTCCGCACTGAATGGATGTGTCAGGTCAATAAATACTTTCTTTGCCATTATAAATACCTCCCGGAGTGTGAATAGTATCAAATTATTTCTGATTGACATTTATACTTTACGGCTGTACAATTTACATACTTTACCATTGTGCAGCATAAATAACAAGAAGAAATTATGATAAATTTTTATCGTCTCTTTCTCCAGCCAGTTTGGAGAAAAACCTAATGAGAGTTATCAAAAGGAGGTAATAAAATGGGTGACAAGAAATATCCTGAGGATTGGATGGTGGTGGATCACGTGATCCCCGGTGTAACCGCTGAAATGATCGACTGGTGGTGGGTCAACATGGAAAAGGGGTATGAACTCTGGTGCCCTGATGAACATAAAGGGTTCAGATGGGAAAGAAAGCCTCCCCTGAACGGTCATATTGGTGCAGTCCAGATTGCCACGGAGAGCATAGATTACGGCCCGGTTATGGATCTTAGAATCGAGTGGGTAGATCCCAATATAGGTACAGATGAGCAGAAAGAGTTCTTTACCTATGAACACCTCCTTACAGCAGGGACCACGGGAGAAATACCCGGC
>CAZJOB010000390.1:0-3951 GCA_964547435.1 uncultured Desulfatiglans sp.
CCCATTCCTTTTCGGAGAATTCCAGAAACGCGGAGAGCGCTCCGAGCATGACTATATTAAGGGATCTGGAAGCGCCTTTCTCTTTCATGGCCGCCTCTCCATCAAGGATTATTGCCTTTTCGATATTATCGCCAAGCCACTTCTCAATATCATCGGGATATTTCATGTCTCCTGTTGATACCGGAACAGGGTCTATTCTTGTCCTGTTTACAAGCAATATTCCTCCCTTTGCCAGGCAGGGGATCTTTCTTATCGCTTCAAGCATCTCAAAACATACAATAAAGTCTGCTGTTCCGAGAGGAATAAGGGGAGAATGCACCTTTTCGCCGAACCTGACACTGCATTCGACACTGCCGCCCCTCTGGGCCATTCCGTGTATCTCCGATCCCTTTACATCAAGACCTGCCTTCATGGATGCCTCCATCAATACCCTGCCTGCCAGCAAGACCCCCTGACCCCCGACTCCGGCGAATATAACATCTGTCGTCATGGAATTACCTCAGAAGAATGCATTTTCTCTTTGAAATTATCACCGACGGCTCACGCGCCGATATCTCTTCCCTTACTATCTGTTCAAACCGTTCAGTATCTTTGGGATCAACGGTAAGGACTCTTTTAACACCCACGGCCCTTGCGATGGCCTCAAGGTCGATCTGATAAGCGTCTTCTCCCATGAGTGTCTTTCCGGATGAGGGATTGTGCTGATGTCCTGTCATAGCAGTTATCCGGTTGTCAAGGATGATGACCGTACCGGTTCCCTTGTTGTACACAAGATCGATCAGGGGCGTTATGCCTGAATGTATGAAGGTGGAGTCCCCTATAACCGCCACACTCCTTGAAGTAAACTCTTCTCCAAGGGCCTTTTCAAAACCTAAGTGCATCCCGATGCTTGCGCCCATACAGAACTGGGTATGAAGCGCGGAATAGGGTGGAAGCGCCCCAAGGGTGTAACACCCTATATCTCCAACCACTGTAAGGTCCAGTTTTCGCAGAACATTAAAGACCCAGGCGTGAGGACATCCCTTGCACAGGGCCGGAGGTCTGCCCGGAACAGGGTTATTTTCATAAGCGGGATATGCAATACCCTTTTCCTTGTGGTTCAGGGCCCTGTCAACAATATCGGGTGTGAGTTCCCCGCATATTGGAATGATCTCCTTTCCAGTCACTCTTATGCCCAGGGCCTTTACATGCTCTTCTATAAACGGGTCAAGCTCTTCAACAACAAAGACCTCTTCAACCGATCCTGCAAATTCCCTGATAAGGGCGTCGGGCATGGGCCATACCATGCCTATCTTCAGCACGAAATCATTCGGGCAGACCTCCCTGACATACTGGTAGGCCACGCTGTCTGTGATAATGCCGCGCTTTCTGCCGGCCCGTTCGATCCGGTTGATCCCGGATTTTTCGCTGTAATCCTCAAGCCTTTTCATCTGTTCCTCAACAAAGATGTGCCTTGGTCTTGAGTGGGCGGGGATCATTACATTCTTGGAAGGATTGCGCGCATATTTTTTTAGCGGGATATTTTCCTTTTCTCCAAATTCCACGATTCCGCGGGAATGGGCTATTCGTGTTGTGATCCTTACAATAACAGGCCTGTCAAATTCCTCGGATAACTCAAAGGCGAGCTTTGTGAAATCCTTTGCCTCCTGGGAGTCGGACGGCTCAAGCATGGGAATCTTGGCGGCTTTGGCATAATGCCGGTTGTCCTGCTCATTCTGGGAACTCCATGCGCCTGGATCATCCGCGTTTATGATGACGAGCCCTCCATTGACCCCGGCGTATGATATTGTGAAAAGAGGGTCTGCCGCCACATTGAGCCCTACATGCTTCATGGCCGCGAGCGCCCTGGCGCCGGCCTCCGAGGCCCCGGCAGCCACCTCAAGGGCGACCTTTTCATTGGGAGACCACTGGGACTTTATTTCTCTGTAGTCTCTTGCCATGGTTTCAAGAATCTCTGTGCTGGGAGTCCCAGGATAGGCGGCTGCAACCCTGCATCCTGCCTCATAGGCCCCTCGTGCTATGGCTTCGTTCCCGAGCAAAACCTTTTTTTCCATCTGTAACTACTCTCCGACTATGTCTTTTTTCTTTACGATGGTATAGCCCTCAGCAAGAAGGGTTTTTTCCAGATATTTCTTTTGTCTATAACCCTTTTTGCCTTGCCCTCGCTTCGCGCGATAGTCATGGGCTCCACGAGGGTTATTCTTGCTGATATGCCGAGGGTGTTTCGAAAGCGTTCACTGATCGTGTTTTTAAAATTGTCCAGGACCTTGACCTTATCGGAGAAGAGCCTTTCATTGACCTCAACCCTTATCTCTATCTCATCAAGGGCCTTTTTCCTGTCAACGATGATCTGGTAATGGGGTTCCGTGCCTTCCACTGCCATGAGCACATCCTCGATCTGTGAAGGAAATATGTTAACCCCCCTTATTATGAGCATGTCATCGGACCTTCCCGTGACCCTTTCCATCTTGACAAAGGTCCTGCCGCAGGTGCAATCATCATGATAAAGCCTGGTGATGTCCCTGGACCTGTATCTTATATTCGGAAACGCCTCTTTGGTAAGTGATGTGTATACTATTTCACCCTTTTCACCCTCGGGCAGGACCTCTTCTGTCTTCGGATCGATTACCTCTACATAAAAATGGTCTTCGTTTATGTGCAGGCCTTTTCTTTCTGCGCATTCGCTGGCTACACCTGGTCCCATTACCTCTGACAATCCATAGATATCATATGCCCTGATTCCGAGCCTTGATTCTATCTTGTCCCTCATGGACTCGGACCAGGGCTCTGCTCCGAAAACGCCTGTACGAAGCCCTGTGGATCGAATTTCAAAGCCTGGCATCTTTTTTTCTATATAATCGGCAATATTCAGTGCGAATGAAGGGGTGCATACCATTACGGTAGTTCCGTAATCCTTTATAATCATTATCTGTCTTTCCGTGTTTCCGGCAGATATAGGTACTGTCAGGGCGCCGAGCCTTTCAGCCCCGTAATGCAGGCCAAGTCCTCCGGTGAACAGCCCATAACCGAAGGCCACCTGCACAATGTCGTTTTCATCCGCACCTGCCGCGGCAAGGGAACGGGCTACAAGCTCGGCAAAGATGTCAATGTCATTTTTTGTGTAACCTGTGACAGTGACATTGCCGGTAGTCCCAGACGAAGAGTGAACCCTGACCACCCTGCTCATGGGGACAGTGAAAAGTCCAAATGGATAATTGTCCCTCATTTCCTGTTTCATCTGAAAGGGACTACATCTTATCGCCTTACCAGTTCTCTGGCAATTCTTCTTACGTTTTTAAGTATCTCCTCTTCTCCCTTTACATGCCTTTCCTCCATCACCACCTCGCCCATGCAGATGACAGTGTCTACCGCGTGACCGCCTGCCGAATATACAATATCGGAGTAGATATCAAAACCCGGTGTAAATTCAGGCAGTTCGAGATCAATGAGCATAATATCCGGGCTGCCTCCAACCCTGATCTCCCAGCCCTCCAGACGAAATATGGCGGCCGCTTTTTTGGATGCTATATCAAAGGTGTCTCTCGCGGAAAGTATTGTGGGGTCTCCAGTGGAGTGTTTGGCAAGAAGAGACGCAAACTTCATGCTCTCCATTACGTCGAGATTATTGCTGGAGGCGCATCCGTCTGTTCCGAAGCAGAAAGGGATGCCATGCTTCAAAACAGGGAGGTAGGGAAATATTTTTCCTACGGTGAGCTTCAGGTTTGAAACTGGGTTGTTTATCAGGTTTGCACCGCTTTTTTTAAGGATGGCGCAATCATGATCATCGAGCCAGCAGCCGTGGCAGCCCATAAACCGCGAGGAAAGGAGACCTATTGAGTCAAGAAAATCCACGGGCGACATTTTGTATTTTTCCTGTGCAAAGGATATCTCTTCATCTGTCTCGGAGAGGTGCATGTGGATCATTATGTCGTGTTTTTCCGAGTAATCCCT
>CAZJOB010000391.1:0-3377 GCA_964547435.1 uncultured Desulfatiglans sp.
CCCTGGAGATGTATGATTCACTGTTTTTGACCCTTTCCTCTTCCGGCAGGGCCTTCAGGAGCGGCGGAACAGAGGTTTTGCCTCCGAGCCTGCCGGATATCTCTTGAGCGGCAGAGACAAGATACTCCCTGTCTTTCTCCCCCAGATTGTAGCCTGATATCTTTACATAATACCTGTCCTGATAGAAATTCAGATACCCCTCCATGTAATTTGCCTGAGATCCGATCTTAAGATATTCACATTCATAGGGCCTTTCCTGACTGTAGATGCCAAAGCTGTTATTCAGGCTGCCATGGTCATATATCTCCGCGGTTATGGATCTTTCCCGGTCATCCTCATAGACCTCTATAAATACTTCGATAAAATCATAAGTAAAATAGATTTCAGCGGCGCCATTGATAAATTCAAAGAGTGTTTCCGGAGTGTATATGATTATATTCTCCGATTTTTCAAATCCCGGAATATCGGGAAAATATTTTGCACGCTCCGGGCCGCCGCCTGCTATGCTCCTTAAAGGAAGCAGGATGGTTAAACAGACTGTTATTGTTAATAAAATCTTTTTTAGAGACATAATTGCTCCTTCGGTTTCTAGTAAACGCCGTATTCTTTCGTTACGTCAATAAAGGCCTTGACATTCTCGCCTTTTGCCTCGTCAAAGAATGCACCGTTTGCCATGATATATCCGCCGTCCTTTGCGCAATAATCGATCACCTTTTTGGTGTAATCCTTAACTTCTTCAACAGGCACAAGACCGAGCATGGATGAGGGTATGTTCCCGGCTATGCAGGCATTCTTCCCGAGAGTATCCTTGGCCTTTCTGATATCAGACTGATCAATCATGTAAACCACCTTGCCCTTTGGCACATCCTTCATAATGTCCAGGCGCGTGTCCCAGTGCCCTTCAAGAGCCGGAAAGGGAATGCACCCCCCTTCGATCAGCCCCTCAATTACCTTCAGGAGCGCGGGCCAGTAAAATTTCTTGAACTGGTCTTCAGACATCATTCCGTCGGCGCCCTTGTGGAGAGGCATAAAAATCAAAGGATTTCCTGTTGCCATGGCCGAACCTACTCCGACATTTATCATTACAGGAACCAGCGCGTCCATTGCCCTGAGAATTTTATCCGGTCTGCGGAACAGATCCATCATCATCTGTCTTGTTCCCCGGAGGGTATCGCCAAGCGTGTCAAAAGGGGCCTTGCTGTATCCCGCAAGAATATTGGCATATCCCAGAGAGGTCAGCTCGGCGTTCAGTCCTCCTATGTAACCGGCCCATTTCATGGCCTCTTCTGCGGCATCCGCGAGCTTCTTCAGTGTTTCTTTCATTGGGGGCAGGCCGAATGGAATAAAATTGAAGGCTACACCATATATCTCCTGAATGCCCGGGAAATAGGGAAGCATCGGAAATCCATCCATAATGCCGAAAACACGCGGCAGGTAATAATTCATGAAAAAATATGAAGGATCGGTAATAAGAATATCGTACTCCTCGGCCTTCATGTATTCACCTTCCAGCATCTGGTAACAATGTTCTTTGGCAACTCCGTGACCTGGCCAGGCATAAAGTTTGTAGTCCACCATTTCCAGAAATCTGCCCGGACCGGCCTGAGCTGCACCGATATGCATGTCCGGGTCCATTTCCAGAATAAAATTTCTAAACGCGGATATGGCCTTATTGTAATCATACATTGCGTCATATGGTGTGATGCCGGCATGCAGAAAAGGGAACATGCTTGGGAAAATCGCCGTCGGCACTCTATCGGGCGTTTTTTTCATCTGGATCGCGTCTTTTATTCTGGTTATGCCTGACTTATATTTCTCTTTCGCCTCAGGACTCTGAAATTTAATATCATTACCCCCGGCGTCTTTCATCAAAAGAAGTTTCTCAAACCGCGCTTCTTGCTTTTCGTCCGCTGACATTGCTTCCCAAGTTTTCTCCATATTACCCTCCTGTTTATCATTTATTAATGTTACAGACCCTACTACATCAGAGCCCATAATCAAAAGAATACGAATTATTCTTTTTATTATCAATCATGTTTCTGCTGATTCGCGAACTCGCCAAAATATTCAAGGGAGACATCCCGCCACTCGCGCGCGTTATCTAACTGCATTCCAAGACTCTTTTTTACATGATCAAAGCGCTCCAGGTCAACCTTTCCTTTAAGCGAATCCCATGCCTTCTGCATGGAGACAACCTCCTCAACTCCCCTGTTATAGTGAAACCGAAGCTCTTCCCAAAGAGTTCGGCCGGATGACATTTTATATGTCCACGGCAGGTGATGAAACCATAACAGGTATTTTTCAGGACAGGTATCAGGTGAATCCCACTGGCTTCTCAGCGGCTCCGTGTACTGGCTCACGCTGTCTGTTCCCCTTGAACTCCGGTCAAATCCTATGCCGTATGAATCCGCCTTGTGATAATAGGTTGAACTCCAGTCATGTCTTCCTGGATGGACATAATCCGGTTCAGGCCCGTAATGGTGCCCCTCAGCCATAAGGTGGTGAAGACCCAGGGGTGTCATATAATCAACACAGGCCTCCCAGGACCCTTCCATCATCTGAGCAATATTATCTACAATCTCCTGATCGTTGGACCAGGTCATTCTTATCCACTCCTCCGAGATCTTTCCGGATTCCAGTCCCGAATCCCAGGCAAGCCTTCCAAAGGCGTACCAGTTTGCCTGAGAAAAATGATGCCCGGTCCAGTTGCGGTCTGTGCCTATTCCTGAAACACCGGCGATTCCACTCACAGAATGCCCTTCTGCCGAACCATCTATTATGCGTGAGACAAAGGTTCCCGGTCCTTTTGCGTAAGTATCGGAATCAAGAACTTCTTTCCATTGTGGGGCAAGATAAACAAGGTGTTTGGCCTGTCCCGTGTATTCCTGGGTTATCTGGAGCTCCATCATTATCGGTGTCTTCGGCATGGCCCCGAAGAGAGGATTAAAGGGCTCACGAGGCTGAAAATCCACAGGCCCGTTCTTGGTCTGTATAAGCACATTGAAGGCAAATTTGCCATCCAGAGGAACAAATTCCAGGTATCCGCATTTTGTGCGGTCAGGATCAATGGAGAGATCATAGACAAAGGAACGCCACATTACTATGCCGCCATAAGGAGACAATGCCTCGGCAAGCATGTTTGCACCATCCGCGTGTGTCCTGCCATATATCTGAGGGCCCGGCTGACCCTCGGAATAGGCCTTTACCAGAAACCCTCCAAAATCCGGAATCTGCCTGTATATTCCCCCTGCTTTTTCTTTCCACCATTTGCGAACATTAGGATCAAGAGGGTCGGAGGTTAAAAGACCCCCTATTTCCATGGGCGATGTAAATTTTATGCTGAAAAAGACCTGAATGCCGTATGGTCTTAGAATATC
>CAZJOB010000391.1:3387-3920 GCA_964547435.1 uncultured Desulfatiglans sp.
GTCCTTATATCTTGAATCAATTTTCTGCGGAAGATCATTCCAGTTCCAGATGGATCTGCCGGCATAGCCCCTTTCCACACTGCCGTTCAGATTGTCCCAGTGGTTCAAAAGGCGTTTTTGAATTCCCGGTCTGTTTACTATGTCCAATTTATCGATTTGTTTTTGAGTCTGAATAAGGCGTAAAAAATGGAATATGCCGTAGAGAACCCCCCTGGGCCTGTTGGCCGCGATGACTGTTACAGGCTGATCCTCAAATAAGAGCGAGCGGATAATATATCCTTCATCCCCGGCTGATTCCAGTTCAAATGTCTTGATCAACCGGCGCACGATTGGGGATTTTTCCGGTGTGCCGGCAATAACAGCCCCATTTTTCGCGACCGACGCCTCAACGGGTATTTTATTCCCCAGCAGACCCTCAAGCCCGGTTTTAAGCTCATTTTTGGCCGCTTCGAGAATTGGGCATGACTGCTGGATTACGACCTCAGTGATATGCTGTCTGTAATGGGATAAAAGCTCAGGATGAGCAACCTTAT
>CAZJOB010000392.1:0-1925 GCA_964547435.1 uncultured Desulfatiglans sp.
ATTTCTCAAAAGGCATAACTCGTTAATTTCGCAGTATTATTGTATGATATACAAACTAAAATTGTCATTCTGAGCGAAGCGAAGAATCTCTCATGAATCTGCTATTCTGAATGGCGTGATCTGGCATGTAACTGGCCATAAAACAGAGACCCTTCACTTCGCTCAGGGTGACAGGCATCGGGCACGGTTGGAGATACTCGCTTGGCAAAATTCTCAATTAAAACAGGTCATTAAACCTTTAAGAAATTCGGATTAAACCAAAATTTTTTTAAAAACTATAAATCTGCCAAAGGTATTCTCTCCAGCCGCTTTCCAAGTTTCAGTCTTTCAAGCTGCCAGGCGTGCAGTGATCTTCTGAAACCCGGATAATCATAGCGCTTTGCCCCTGTTAGCCTGCCTTTAAGGTAACCCGCCACGATAAGTATTCCGCCCAGTATAAATGGTCTTTCAACCATGCGGTAAGCCCCTACAGCGAGAATATAAAGGGGGTGAGTCCCCATAAAATACTGTCCCCATCCCCATCTGATCCTGCCGTGAAATATACTCTTGCTGGAAGACCCCATCAGCCTGTGGTCATAGATTATAAGTTCAGGATCACGAAAACTCCAGGTCCTCCATCCTGCCATGCGCGACCTGTGAAAGGCTATGCCGTCCCACATGACCTCACGAACAAAACCTCCTATATCTTCAAAGCAATTTTTTCTCAGGCAGAGCATGCCGCCCAGTACGCTCTCATCGGTAATACGCTCCTCAACAAGTCTTCCATCGCCAAGATCCAGAAAGAGTTTTCCGCTGGCTGAACCAAGATGAGGGTCCTTGTCAAATTTATAAAAAAGGGTCTCAAAATATTCAGGCCCGATTGTGAGATCACCATCCATCTTGCAGATATAGTCATAGTCCATATCACTGATTGTCTCATACCCGTCATAGAACGCCTCTATAACTCCCGGACCAACTTTCCTTTCACCCCTGTCAGGACGTCCGACATAATGTATATATGGGTGTTCTTCAGACGCCTTTTTAATAATCTCCGCTGTCCTGTCGGTTGACCCGTCATCAACAAGGATATAAGCCGCGGGATGTATTGTCTGATCAACTATAGCCTGAATAGTGTCAGGCAGATATTTTTCTTCATTCCTGACAGGGGAGATTATAATATATCTGCTATTTGTCATGACCGGGATATTGCCTCCCTGAAGAGGATCGAAAGAAGATTCGCATTTTTTGATAATTCAAATTCATATTTCACCTTTTCAATGCCGTTTTTGATGATACTGTTTCGAAGAGAATCATCTGATAAAATTTTTAGAATAGCATCAGACAATGACTCAGCATTGTTTTCTGCTATTAGAAGACCGGTTTTTCCATCTTCAACCAGTTCGGGAATTCCGGATACTCTCGATGATATCACCGGAACCCCCATGGCCATCGCCTCCATAAGAACAACAGGAATTCCATCCATGTCACCATTTTTATCTCTTTTGCAGGGCAGTACAAAGATATCCTTTGACTTCAGCCATGCAGGTATTCTGTCGTGGGGCAGGGCGCCGATAAGGTTGATTTTATCTGAAAGGTTTTTAACGTTTATTCGATCCTGAAGATCATTATAAAGCGGTCCTGAACCGGCTATTTCAAGGTGAAATGAGCAGCCTTTTTTTCTGAGCAACTCACAAGCGTCAATGAGGGTGTCAAAACCCTTTTTTTCAACCATACGTCCGATTGTTCCCATCTTTGTAATGTTGTCCACAGCCTGAGTCATTCGCGGTCTGAAGAATTCCGTGTCAACGCCGCAGTGAATTACATGGATCTTTTCTTCAGGAAATCTGAAACGGGCAGAGAAAGCCTCTTTAAGGAAAGAGAGCTGGACAAAGATCTCTGTCCTTGAGTTTAAGAACAGTCTTATGTAGAGAGGATAGATATTTTTA
>CAZJOB010000392.1:1935-3913 GCA_964547435.1 uncultured Desulfatiglans sp.
TCTTTTCTTCAGGCGCCCCTCTGTCAATGAGAAATCGCCGGTTGTATTCCGATATGGTTACGGCGAATTTTGCCCTTTCGACCTTCTCTTTCAACAGCCATCCCCTCTGAAAAAGGTCATTGGCATGTGATGTAAAACTGAATGGAATCCCTGATATCCCGGAAGCGTACATGGCGATATCAGTAGCCACGTGAGCAAAATGGGAGTGGATATGAAGAGAGCCCGATTCCAGAATAATTTCAGCGGCCTTTGAAGCGGTAAAGAATCTGTATAGTATGCCCATTCCGGTATGAGACATAATGCCTGTTTTCAAGGAATCTGATATTGAAATAAAAAGAGTCCTGAAATACCTGAAGGCATATCTGAACATACACCTGATGTTGGCCGTAAAAAAAGACCAAAAAGATTGCCGGTACAGAAAAAAGGTCTTTTCTTTCAATTTGTTGACATCATCGATATTCGAAGGATTGCCAGGATAATGGACTGACACGGGTATGACATAGAAGCCCTTTTTTTCCAGTGATAATATCTCGTTGTAGATAAAGGTGGCTGATAAGGCCGGTATCTCCATGCCTATATATGCTATTCGTTTTGATTCATCACTCATTTATATAACCAGGACCTTTCATCCGGCAATTTTTTACAGTTATCTCTCTCTGATAATCACAGCCGGCACCCCTGCCGCAATAACACCTGATGGTATGTCCTTTGTCACCACACTGTTTGCCCCTATTATTGATCCATTGCCTATCGATACACCGGGCAGAACACAGGCGCCCCTGCCTATCCATACATCTCTTCCTATCTCAACAGGCGAACTTGTATGGGGCTGATATCTCATGGGCGCGTCTTTTGCCATGCCGTGATTGGCATCCCTTATGGATGAATACTCGCCAATGATGGTAAAGTCGCCTATTTTTATCTTTGAGTAGGATGTGATCGTGCATCCCCTGTTTATTCTTATGTCATCCCCAAGCGTGATATTCCCCTCTTCGACTGTCCTCAACTCAATGTCAGAGCCCAGCCTGCATCTTTTTCCGATATGAATGTTTTTTGTTCCGGAAATTAGAACTGTTCCATCACACTGAATGCCGGTATCCCATATTCCGGTTTTTGCGATGAGGCATGCCCTGTAATAGATGCGCCCTAAAACACTGCAAACCGGTCCCGTGATCCTTATAAGAACCGCAAGCGGAATTACGAATATGTAAAGCATCAGTTTTTTAAAATCCATTTTAATGATCCGGCATTTAATGTTTTTTACAGGTTTTGTCCTGTTGCATGTATCCGGGTTAAATCACCCTGTATCCTTTCCTGAATGCGTCCTGCTGCTATGGACCAGGAATAATTTTGTCGAACGTGTTCCCTGCCCGCCTCTCCCATTGTCTCTAAAAGACCGGGATTTGATAACATTTGAATGAATGCCTCACCCAGTTTAAGCGGGTTTGGGTCTGAGATTGTTCTTCCTGTCACCCCGTCGACAACCATTTCAGGAAAAGCGAACTCTTTGGGCGCCACACATGGAACGCCGCACTGCATTGCTTCAACAATCACTATCCCAAAAGGTTCAAAATTGCTCATAAGGCAGAAAAGAGACGCCTCACTGAAGTACTTCAGCAACAGTTCGAGACCTCCCTGTATGTCCTTTGATATTGGTCCTATTATTTCCACTCCTGCCTCGGAAATCCCCGGATTACAGCCGATTATAATCAATCTCGCGTCCGGCATCTTTATACGGGCAAGTCTGAACGCTTCGAGGATTAAAGGCCCGCCTTTTCGCTCAAAATCCCTGCCAATGAACAGTATTGATTTATTGTCATAAGGGCCGTGTGGTAAGGGGGTTCCCCTGTGATTTACTCCCGCGCCTGCCACTGTGATTTTTTCTTCGCCTATGCTGTAATCATTGACAACCGATCGGGCAGCCCACTCTGAACGCGGAAATATTCCGGAGCACAGGTTGAACAGGTTTTTCTGGTCA
>CAZJOB010000393.1:0-3901 GCA_964547435.1 uncultured Desulfatiglans sp.
ACGGTGTAAGGTTTAAGGTGTACGGTATAAGGTATACGGTTTGAGGTGAAAAAACCTGGTTGTTTAATTTGTGAGGTTTGAGATGGTTAGGGCAATCGTGGCGGGCGCCGCGGGTCGAATGGGGATGAGGATAATAAATGTCATAAACGGGACAGAGGGAATATCCCTTGCCGGGGCATTTGAACACCCTGACAGCCCCACTATTGGCATGGACGCAGGGCAGCAGGCAGGAATAGGAAAAACAGGGGTTATAATATCCTCTTCACTCGAAGATATCATTGATTCCGGTGACGTTATAATAGATTTTACCCTTCCTGATGCTACTGTCAGAAATATGGATATTGCTGTTGATAACGGTCTGGCGATGGTTATCGGTACAACCGGTATAACCGGAGACGTTCTTAAGGAGCTTGAAAAAAAGGCGCGGAATATCAGATGCGTTATGGCGCCCAATATGAGCGTTGGCATGAATGTGATGTTCCGGGTTGTCTCGGAAATGGCTCAGATCCTTGGCAGCGAATATGACATTGAGATCATAGAGGCCCATCATCGTCTCAAAAAGGATGCCCCGAGCGGAACTGCAATGGGCCTCGCTAAGATACTTGCGGAATCGACGGGTCGTGATCTGGAAAAAAGCGCTGTCTATTCAAGGAAGGGGATTATAGGGGAGAGGAGCAATGAAGAGATAGGCATTCAGACACTCAGGGCGGGTGATATAACAGGCGATCATACTGTTATGTTCGGCGGAATCGGTGAACGTCTGGAACTGACCCACCGCGCCCATAACCGGGATAACTTTGCCAAGGGGGCTGTAAGGGCCGCCAGATGGGTGGCGGAGCAGCCAGCGGGCCTGTATGACATGCAGGATGTGCTGGGTTTAAGGAAAAGGAACCAATGAAAACCGCTTATATAGGAATCGGTTCCAATCTTGGAGATTCGTATAAAAACTGTATTGAAGCCATTAGACTGATAGGTGAAATCCCTGAATGCTCAGTTATAGCCATATCTTCGTTCTACTCTACTGAGCCTGTCGGTGTGAAAGGCCAGGAATGGTATGTAAATGCCGCTGTTTCAATTACAACAGATCTACCCCCTTCCGAATTGATGAAACGCCTGCTTTCCATTGAAAGCGATATGGGCAGAAGAAGGGAAGGAAGGCGATGGGCCCCGCGTGAGATAGATCTGGATATATTACTGTACAGTGATGAAATAATCATGGAAAAAGACCTTACTGTTCCTCATCCCCTTATGCATGGCCGAAGATTTGTAATGACTCCTGTTGCCGAAATAGCGCCTGATCTTATTCATCCTGTTCTGAAGAAGAGCATGAAGGATATTTTACTGGAAATTCCTGAAAATGAGCAGGCGGTAAGCATTATCGAGGAGAAATAGATGGCCAGGTTGATTATTCTCATTATTCTGGTATATATTCTTTACCGCCTGATAAAGGGGGCTTTTTTAAAGAGCATGAAAAACGCGCCCAAAGGAGCGAGTGAAACAGTCAGTGAAATGGTTCAGGATCCATTTTGCAAGACATATATACCAAGGGGTGAAGCCTACAGGAAGGTTATTGACGGAAAGGATATGTTTTTCTGCAGCAGGGAGTGTGCTGATAAATTTGAGTTGGAACACAGGGATTAAAAGAAAAAATAACAGGGGGTAAGAAGATGAAATTTTTTATTGATACAGCCAATGTTGAAGAGATTAAAAAGGCCGGTGAACTGGGTCTGCTGGATGGAGTGACTACCAATCCTTCCCTTGTTTCCAAGGAGGGAAGGGAGTTCAGAGATCTGATAACGGAGATATGTGATTTGGTAAATGGACCGGTAAGCGCCGAGGTTGTAAGCACTGACGCTGAGGGAATGATAAAAGAGGCAAGGGAACTCGCGAAGATTGCGGATAATATTGTGGTAAAGATACCCCTGATCAAAGAAGGTTTAAGGGCGGTGAAGGTCCTTTCATCAGAGGGGATCAAGACAAACGTCACTCTTTGTTTCTCAGCAGTGCAGGCCCTGATGGCGGCCAAGGCAGGGGCCAATTATATCAGCCCCTTTGTCGGAAGACTGGATGATATAGGGCAGAACGGCATGGAACTGGTCGAGCAGATTATTGCGATCTATGAGGCCTACGGGTATGAAACCGAAATAATCGTGGCAAGTATAAGAAATCCCATACATGTACTTGAAGCAGCAATGATGGGTGCGGATATAGCAACGATTCCTTTCAAGGTCATGGAACAGCTTATCAGGCATCCGCTGACCGATATAGGCCTTGAAAAATTTCTCGCTGACTGGAAAAAGACGGGCAAATGATGCCGGGGAAAAGACTGATAACATATTTTATTAGTGTCCTCCTGTTCATTGTCTTTATGAGGGGCACTGTTTTTGCGGATATTTACCGGTATAAAGATGAGAACGGGGTCTGGCATTTCACGAATATAAAGTCAGATGTGAGGTACAAGCTTTATATAAAGACCAAAGATGAAAATCCTGCTGTTTTTATTGAAAAATACGGCAATATAATAGACCAGGCTTCAAAAAAATTCAATCTGGATTCTTCTCTGATAAAGGCGGTAATAAAAGCGGAATCAGGTTTTGATCACAAGGCCGTTTCAAGGAAAGGAGCCAAAGGACTGATGCAGCTTATGCCGGAAACGGCAAATGAAATGGAGGTCGCTGATCCCCATAATCCTGATGAGAATATTTTCGGAGGCGCAAGATACCTGAGCAGCCTGATGGAAAGATTTAAGAACAATCTGGAACACGCCCTGGCAGCCTACAACGCGGGACCTGAAAAGGTGGAGCAGTATAAGGGCATACCGCCTTATTCGGAGACGAAAAATTTTGTTAAAAGGGTGCTCAAATATATGAAAGAATATGAATCGGCCAAATAGGTTTTAGGGAAACAGTATGGATAAAAGCTCGAAAAATAACATCAATAATAATCTGCCCAACAAACTGACCGGATTCAGGCTTTTATGCATTCCGATTGTCATATTCTTCCTGAGTTTTCCGGGCCGGTGGTTCGGTTTTTTCGGGGCGTTTTTTATCGGCATGGCATTTATCACAGATATACTTGACGGATATTTTGCGCGAAAATATGGCGCAATTACGGTGTTGGGCAAGTTTCTGGACCCGCTGGCCGATAAGATACTCGTGACTGTCTCTATGATAATGCTCATTCCCTTGGACAGAATACCTGTACTCGTGGTGCTTGTAATTATTGCAAGAGAGATGGCAATTACAGGCTTAAGGAGTATCGCTGTGAACGAAGGGATTGTTATTCAGGCAAGCAAACTGGGTAAATACAAGACCATATTTCAGGCCGTGTCCATACTGGGACTCTCTTTGCATTATGATTATTTTGGTGTGGATTTTCATATAGTGGGAATGGTGTTTTTATGGGCTGCCCTGGCCCTTACCCTCTGGTCGGGCTGGGACTATTTCAAACAGTTCAACAACCTGTTTTCATCTTAATTTTATATTGACAAACGGGTTTTAAAATATAAAATACAATAAAAATCGCGGGAATAGCTCAGTTGGTAGAGCCTCACGTTGCCAACGTGATTGTCGCGGGTTCGAGTCCCGTTTCCCGCTCCATAAAAAAAATAATAAGGTTAATCCTGAAGGGATTAACCTTAACAGTTTAAAAGGCGGCATAGCCAAGTGGCTAAGGCAGCGGTCTGCAAAACCGTTATTCACCGGTTCAAATCCGGTTGCCGCCTCCAGAAATTATCAGGGGTTTGCAGGTTATATTCGTAACCGGCAAACCCTTTTTCATTTTAAGCAACCAAACAAAAGATTCAGACCAGCCGTGTTTTTCAGGGACCTGATGGACAGTTAAGCCTTTTTCAAGATCGCTATTTAGCCATTCAGGAAATATTTCCGATTTGGCTAAATGA
>CAZJOB010000394.1:0-3882 GCA_964547435.1 uncultured Desulfatiglans sp.
CAAAGTTGCGGAAAAAGATACAAGAAAACTGATCGCCAGAACAATGCTGGCAGAGGTTGTCCGGCAGGCGCTGAAGGCCGTTGCACGCCACGGGGCGGCCATATTGGACACGCTACCCCTTGAGCAGTTATTGATAAAGATAGAGGAAATCCTTGACGCAGGTATGACAAGGGCACGAGAAGACCTGGGCAAATACCTTGATATTCCGGACATCCCTTCGGTTCTGTCCGGACTGATCACAGCATATGCAATTGGCGATATTGAAGTGATAGATCCCGATGATCAGGTGTTCATACTGGTGTTTCGAGGCCTTGCCGGTGAATAAAGGCAAAAAAAGGAGGATAAAATGAATAAAAACAGATGCATGCTTTCAGCCTTTCGCAATTCTCGTTTTCTGATTACCTCAGTTATGTTCTGCTCATTTATAGTTTTCATAATTACCGGTTGCGCGACAAGACAACAGGTAGAGGAGATTGTTAAGAAGTCCAACGAAACCGTGCTGCATTCCCTTATCGACATGTCCATGTCATTGCTCCCAGGCGCAGGACTGCCATCCGCCGGCGCGGAAGGCTCATCATCAGGAAACTGGGAGGAGGAGTCGGCCAGGATAGACGCGTTCATAGCCTCCCATTCAGACCAGGATTCTCTCGCAAGCGCGCTTCGGGTTCGACAGGCCATGCTTCTGTTGACTTATGGTCAGTACGAGCTTGCCCGCGCTTCCTTTAATTTGGTCAGGCCGGAACATCTCTTCACCGACCGGGACAGGGCACTTTACGAACTGAAAGAGCATCTCGTCTGGTGGTTTGAGCAGGATAAAACAATATTTGAACCTGCCGATTTCAACAGGGGCGCCGCAGCCCTTGCTGAATTCAAAAAGACTCTTGACACCCTTCGGTATTCTCCTGAGATACGTGACTACCTGGCTGAGATGCGTATCTATATTGCCCTTCAAATGGCCTTAAGGATTACGTCGGAAATTGAAATGGCTAAATTTTTTGCAGACGGGGTTAATGAGTACGCCAAAATCTTTGCGAATGGGGAGCTTCAACAGTTGCAATATGTTATAAGAGGTGAAAAGAAACCCCTGAACAGGCGACAGGTAAGGGCGTTGGCCGTTATTGAAAAAGCAAAAGAGATTAGTATGGGTCAGCCCGGGTTCCTGACTGAAGTCCAGGACCCGGACTTTCGTGCGTTGCTAAATGCTGTGAACTGAGAAACAATGAACCGGGGTCTGACCTTGACATCGGAGGTTTTTGTTAAAAAATCGAATATTATTCAAAGGTTTCAGATGTCTCTAAAAGTGCAGGTATTTTTCGAAGGCGCTCATCGGGTTGTGGATTAACTCCGGAACTCTTTCCTGTTTCAGATAGTTTCTTTAGACCTTTATGTTTGAATGATTTTATCATTGCAAAGATTGTAACCTATGCCGTAACAGGCGCCAAAAATGATATTTTCGGATAAAGTCGAGCTCAGCAGCAGGGGCTACCACCGATATTGTGACAATATATGAGAAATTTAACCAACTTCGTTCTGTCAAGATCGCCACGGCCCTTGCTGAAGTGACAGGTTATGGCTTTTCTGATGTAGCATCAATTTTATTCTGTGAATGTTGGTTAAGTAAATATATATAAAGTGAACCACCAACAATGCATCCAAACGTTATAGGGATAGTAAAATGAAAAAAGCTTTTACCTGGATTTAAAAGAAAAAACTTATACAAGAAATACTCAGCCCTAAAACAATACCAAAAGTTAAGGATTTTAACATATTCTTTTGAAGTTTATAAATTGATGCCTTTGCCAATGTAAGACTGATTGCACCAATTAAGCCGTATAGTAGAGAAAATGTAATTGATTGAGAACTCAAAATACCATAGACAAAACCTCCTACGAACCCTCCTATAGTATAGGCAATTAATTCTTTGGCGATTGGATGCTGTGCTTTCATTTTTTTCTCCTTTTATTTTATCTTGACTGCCAACGTTTTGATTTCCGGCCGGCGAGTTTTTTCGCCGGTCGGGTTAATTTATTGTTTGTTAGAAATTATTCTTGCCCCCGGATTTATATACTCATTTAATATTAAGACCATACTTATGTTTTCGAATATCACGGATATTTATAAAAGTAAAAAATGCGAATAGAATGCCAAGTAAAAGATATAACAATAATTCGATGGTATTTTTAATTGAGATGTCCCTATTTTCAAGCAAAGAGTAAATTGAAAAGCTTAACAATAAGAATGACAGCAGTCCATTAAACACCGACCGTAATATTTTATCACGATATGTCATATTTTTTTTAAAATTATTGCCTTTCTAACTGTAGCAGTAAGGGGCTGGCTGGTTAATGGCAACGATGTTCATGAGAGAACGAAGAACACAAAGGCTTTGAATTCGACCCGACGAGATGGTAGCCAGTCACCTTGACTGCGTTGTTGGCTTTCGCCAACCTGTTTAGTTTGTTTTTAACTTCTTATTTTCTATTGCTGACTTTTAAGACTTGATGCTTTTTGAATGCTTCTATTTATACCATTTTTATTTCAATTTCAATAAATTCCGGGGGATATAACAGCACCGGATTATATTGGAATTATTGCTTTAAAAAATCCGGATCAATTCTCGCGCATTTGAGTTACACATTATCAGCAACTCTTTCCCTTTTGCCGCTAATAATATTTTTCTCTTCCATACTAAAAACCAACGCCTCAAAAACCGGTGCGGCTTGCCGCGTCCGGCGCAGCAGGCGCACAGTTGTTTGATTTGTTAGGCAACATACGCGCGACAACCCAACGCGAAAAGATTGCCATAAGGCCAAAGCCAAGCAGCGGACCTGCGCCATAACCAATGAGCGGTGCGGGTGTGAGCCCCGCGATGGAGCATGCGAATAGCGCCGTATAGTAGGCCACTACCGCAGATAACCAGTACACCCCGCGCACGGCGCATATGCAAAGGCCCGCCAGAAATGTAATTGCACTTGCCGCGACAGCAACTCCGGCAAGAAGCGAATAATCGAATGCCAACGCAAAGACACCCTCAACATATGGAATGGGCTCTAGTGGGTCGGGACGGGAAAAGGCCCAGACTGCGACCAACAAGGCTGACGCCAGTATGAAAGATGAACGCAGGGAGCGCGAACGCGACCCCACAACTGCGGCCACCGAGCCAAGCAGCATCGCGAGAGCCTGGGAAGCATCTGGCTGAGCGGCCAGGAGCAGGCTGCTGCCAAGAATTGCAGTGAGAGCAATCGTTTCCTTGTTCCCGCCCACTTTAATAAAGACCGAGCATACCACGAGGAATGATGGGATCACGACCGGTGCAACATAGAGGCTCAGCGGCCCTAGTTCTATCCAACGATTTGGGCCTGCTGAGTCATTGAAAAGTGGCAAAGCTATACCAGCTAGCGATAGTAAGATGACAGCAACGGACGGAAAGGAGATGCGAGACAGGAGTATTAATCGACCGCCTGCCACTGCGAGCCCCCCCGACAGGAAGATTGCAAGAAGGTGAATCAGCCAAGTACCTTTACCGACACCGCCGAAAGCGAGGACAGCAAAGCTGGCCGCTAAAGCAGGCAGAGAAGATAAGAGCATATATGAGTGACAACGATGCATGGGAGTTGCCTAACTGGTCAGCTCAGGAGCAGCGTGTTTCTTACGCTGGCACCTGTAGCAAATTGTTCAGTTGCTAATATTAATTTCATGCAGTTTTTTAATTTCTAACTCCAATTCCTCTTTTGACAACTCTTTCCATCCTGGAATTTTGTCACTCAGTTTAACTCTTATAGCCTTGTCGATGAAAGGAAGTATTAGAATTAAGCCTGGCCCAACAATTCTAAAAAAACGATTAAATCGGAAAATAACAATTCTCTCACTTTCTGTTGGTAT
>CAZJOB010000395.1:0-3878 GCA_964547435.1 uncultured Desulfatiglans sp.
CTGAGCCTGTTGTGTAATCGGGTTTTCCTCAATCATCTGTTCGAGGTTTTTAAAACCTGGTTCATCTATCCTTCCGCGAACAATAATCACCTGTTCTATTTCCGAATGATCCTTGAGAACATCTCTGATCATAGGCTTAAAATCAAACTTCTCGGTCTTTTCAGGCACAATCCAGGCAGTGGCGCTCGCAATAGCAAGCAGGCGATCTATCTCGAACTGTCGATACCGCTCAATTAAAAGGACTGGTATGGCCCCTATCTTCTGACACGCAAAATAGGCAAAGATAAATTCATTCCAGTTGGGTAGCTGCACCAGGACCCGGTCGAGGGATTTTACGCCCGATTTTATCATGCCGACAGCCAGCCGGTCAGCCTTTTCACGCGCCTGTCCATAGGTGCAGCGGCCTGTTTCATCAGCAAAGGCCTCTTTATCGGGATGAATATCCGCGGCCCGGTCCAGATAATCGCCCAGTGTAAGACCGCGCCACCAGCCACGATTAATATATTCCTGCTCTTCTTCCGGTTTATATGGAACCGCGCCTTCTAAAATTATAAACATTGATGACCTCCTTTTGGATAATTGCGGTCAACCATTCGCGTTCAGCAAAAAGCTAAAACAAATGTAACAATTTAGCTTTTTTCAAATCTCAACAACTGGATTCCGCGATCAAGTCGCGGAATGACCAAGTATTTTTTTGGTTGCGGAACGATAAGATATCATCCTTGACTTTTTTTCAGCCATTCCGAGACTCTCATGAGAAGGTTAGTCAAGGGGCAACCTGGTACCTCTATAAGTTAATTATTGTCTTACTTCTATCTGCGCTCGATCGCCGAATCCACCTCCACGCTGTCATTCCGCGACTTGATCGCGGAATCCATGGCTTGAACACTTTTTTCAAAAAGCCAAAATCATACAAACAAATAGTTCGTCCAGCCTTAACAGAGAGATATAACCATGTTTATATCGCACACCCTGCCATGGCCCCATCCTTCATGGCGTCAACGATAAAGCCCGGTTCTTTGCAGCTTCCGATAATATGTACTTCTTTTGCCATGTCCCTGAACATATCGATCATTTCATTGTTAGGCCCCCAGTCCTGAGTACTGATGATATTTTTTCCTCTCAGGATATATTTGCGTTTGTCCTTTAAACTGATCTCAAGTCCCTGGTCTGTGATATTCCGGTATTCCACGTCCGCCCAGATGGGCACGTGATTCTGCTTAAGCCATGGCCACAGACTCACCATATCGTCAATGGTCATTTTGTCACCCAGTTCCTCCTCGGGCCCGTTGTGGACCATGGCCACCTTTCGTCTGCGCTTGGTCAGAAATTCCGCCAGTTCACAGCCGTGCAGGGTTCCTCCAATGACCACAACGCTCTTTCTCACAGGCATAAAGATTTTGGACAGTTTTTCCATCTGCGCGGAGGTAAAGAATTTTAGAAAAAATTTGAGCATGCCATGCAGTTTCTCGGTTTTAATCACTCTTGGATTGTCCGCGCCCGGTATATCAAGATCAGTATGAGCCGCACCCGCCGCGATAACCAGCACATCCGGCCGCTCGCGCTGAACCACATCACGAGTCACTTCGGATTTCAAATGAATCCTGACACCCTCTTTTTTCAATTGTGTGGCAAGGTACCGGACAAACAGAGTCAGATCCTCGGTCTCCAGGTCCTTCACAATCGCCGCGAGGGGAATCAACCCGCCGAGATAACTGTTCTTTTCATACAGCGCCACTTCATGCCCTCGTTGAGCTGCAACACGGGCCGCCTCCATTCCCGAAGGACCGCCGCCAATGACAAGAACCTTCTTTTTCTTTACAGAAGGCCTGATCTGAAATTCAGGGAGATGTTCTTTGCCAAGGTATGCGTTCGTCCTGCACGCCAGAACCTGGTTCCTGTTGCGGCAGTCAAAGCAGTAGAGACACCCGTTGCACCAGCGAATATCTTCCATTCGGCCCTCTTTAGCCTTATTGGGCAGATCCGGGTCGGCCAGAAGACGCCTGGTCATGCCCACAAAATCGATGCTTCCCTTTCTAAGGTATTCTTCCCCCAGTACAGGGTCCAGGCGACAGGCGGTCCAGACGGGTATCTTTACGCCCTTTGCCTTAACCGCCTCGCACAAGGGCACCGAGGCCCCTCTTCCGCCGCGGCTCCAGTCATAATCCCTGGGCAGATCATCGGGCGGCACGGGATATAGTATGCGATCCGGCTGTATCAGACCTCCCCTGTGACCATAGCGTTCGCCCCTTAAGTTTATGCCGTCCGCAACCTCGGCTATACATTTAACCAGATCTACGCCCTCTTCAAGTGTGGTGGCCCTCGCGTGGTTATACTCCACTGCGTTCATAATAACGTGAATCGCGAATTCCGGGCCGGTTCGTCTTCTTGCCTCTTCAATGCATCTGCGCAGAAACCGCGTTCTGTTTTCATAACTCTGAGGCCCGTATTCATCTGTCCGCTTGTTCCAGATTCGCGACATAAAGGTATTGCCCTGATGGGCGGTTCCATGGTTAAACTCGCAGGCATCAAACCCCGCCCTGTAAGCCCTCTCGGCCGCGCTTGCCCACATATTAATCTGTTCTTCCACTTCCTCTCCAGTCATCTCGCGGCAGGGCAGAAAATCAGGACCGGGCAATTCTTCCTCGATCATGGCAGATGCGCATTTGACATCCCGGATCTTTGGGTCCCTGGGGAGAAGCCCGGTCGGATTCCATGGGCCCGCGTGCTGGAATTGAATGGATACCTTGCAGTCGTGCCTGTGGACGGCCTCGGTCAGCCGCTGAAAACCCGGAATCAGCCGGTCATCGTCCATATGGAGCTGCACCCCTTCATAGTGGCCTTCCGCGTTATAATGGACATGCTGAATGCCCAGAGGATATTCCGTGCCGCAGGATTCCACCACCAGAAACCCCACTCCTCCTCTGGCCAGCCTCTCGTAATAGGTTATCATTCGTTCACCTACAGTCTGATCAGGCTCCACAAAGGATGTCCCGTTGGCAGTCTTGATTATCCTGTTTTTTACTTCTACCGGACCGATCCTTCCCGGTTCAAATAGCTTTTTAAACTGATTTTTCATATGTGTTTCAAACTCCGATCTAAATGCTTTTTTTTACAATCTTTGCGGCTGCCTTTAGCGTTTCAACGGTCTTTTTAAGTCCTTCCTGCTCATCAGGGGCAAGTTCATATTCCAGGATTTCTTTCACCCCATCCCTACCGATCCTTACGGGCACAGACATGCTTATTCCGCTTACGCTATATTCTCCGCTCAACATGACCGAACAGGGTATCACAAGGCCCGTATCTTCAACCACGGCCCTGACTATCATTTCGAGTCCTATGGCGCATGTCCATCCTGCTGTCCTGCCTGTTTGAAGTTCCTCAAGCTGTTTCAGTATATTGGGTATCTCGGCGCGAATACCGGCCTTTATCTCTTCACTTACGATTACCTTTTCGCCGTTGATTCGTGCCGAACTGAAGAGCAGCACCTGCGTGGAACCATGTTCACCTATTACCGTGCCATCCACCTGGCTTACCTTGACGTTATAGGCCCTGGCAAGCATCTCCCTGAAACGAAAAGTATCATTAACAGAGTATCCGATCAGTCTTTTCGGATCAAATCCTCCGCTCAGAAAGGCGGCATAGTTGAGGGGGTCTACGGGGTTGGTGGCGGTAATTATAAAGGCATCAGGGCAATATTTTTTTATCTGCTCCGATATATGCCTGATCAGATCTATATTTTTGGGAAGCATCTCCATTCTGTCTGCTATCAGCCCCTGAGGGGCCCCTGCCGCATTAATGACAATGTCTGTTCCGGCCATATCGCTGTAGTCACCGGTTTGAATACTGATATCCCTGGAAGAAACCGCTGTGCCTAT
>CAZJOB010000396.1:0-1861 GCA_964547435.1 uncultured Desulfatiglans sp.
TCTCAATCATCAGTATTTAAGTTCACTGGGAGAGAGCGCCGAACAGATACTCTCCATGAACTATAAATCCATCAAAGCCGCGCAGCAGGCCCGAAAAGTGCTTGAAGAAACACGCAACCAGTTTCTGGAACGAATATCTGGGCAGCAAAAATCCACTCCGGCGTTATCAGATATATTGAAAAATCTGTCCGAACAGTTATTAATATGCAGAAAAAACATCACCGAAGCAGGCGAACAGGAATTAACCGGGCTTCTTCTTCAGGATTATGAACAATATAAAGAGATGTTGCACTCTTTAGCGCCGCTTGAAGACCTGTGGGCAAATGAAAATTTTGCCGGATTTTTATCATTAACCGCGAATATGATTGTCCGTCTCGATGACCTGGTATTGTTAAACGAGGAGGCAATGGAACGTGCGGAACAGAAGACCAGGCTTATGGCAAAACGCGCACAGATGAATGTTGTTGTACTGTTTACAGTTATTATCATTGTTATCCTTGCTCTTAGTTTCATCTTATCCCATCGTGTAGCAAAACCTGTTATGTCCCTTGCGCAGAGTCTTTCGGGGATAAAAGAAGGGAGCAATATCTATCCTGAAATACAGGCAAGCTCAAACGATGAAATCGGCTTTTTGACCGATTCATTCAACAGGTTGTTCAACAGGCTGGAACTCTATGACCGTCACCGGGACGATATTATTTCAGCGGAAAAAGAAAAGGTCCGGCGCAGCGAGGAGGCAAAAGGAAGATTTATAGCCGATATCTCCCATCAACTGAAGACTCCGATGACATCGCTCTCAATGAGCATCGGTTTGCTTCACGAGAGGGGAGAGCGCCTTGAGAAAGAAAAACAGATTAAATTACTTGAAACCGCGTATGATGATTCAGTAAGACTTTCAAGACTTATTAACGAACTGGTTGATATTTCAAGACTTGATGCAATGTCAGCGACCCGGCCAAAAGAATCTCTTGATGTGGGTATTCTCATTAAGGAATCCATTAACCCGCTTATGAAACAGGCGGAGCAAAAGGGAGTTGATCTTCAGATTGAAGTGCCTGAAAAGCTGCCTATGCTGACAATAGATTCCTTTAGATTTCCATGGGTTATCACAAATCTTGTCGGTAACGCATTAAGGTACACGGAAACAGGTGGATCTATAAAATTCAGTGTTTATAAAAGAGGCACTCGGTTTTATTTTAAATGCGTCGATACAGGGAGCGGCATCGCGCCTCAGTACCTGCCAAGAATATTTGACCGCTTCACGCAGTTTTCCGAACGCGGAAAAAGCGGGACAATAGGTCTGGGTCTGGCAATCGTCAAGGACATAATAGAGCAGCATGGAGGAGACATTCAGGTAGAGAGCAATCCTGGCAAAGGGACCTCATTTATTTTCTGGATACCTTCTGAAGAGGATATGAATAATGAAAAAGGCATTAATTATAGATGATGACAGAAACATCCTGACCGCCCTTGAGGTCTATCTCGAAGACAAAGATTTTAAGGTGTCAACCGCTTCTTCCGGTGCGGAGGGCATAGCCTGTTTTCAGAAAGAAACGCCTGATCTTGTACTGCTGGACATGAAACTTCCGGACCAGGATGGCCTGGGGTTGCTGAAAGAGATTGTATCAAGCGGCATTAAAACTCAGGTTCTTATGATTACAGCTTACGCAAGCATCGAAACAGCAGTCAGAGCCGTGAAGATGGGGGCATTTGATTATCTCCCAAAGCCATTTGTTCCCGGTCAGATGGATCTTGTTCTTGAGAGACTCAAGAGATTCAACGCCCTGGAAGATGAGGTGGCCAGCCTCAAAGGCATCTTTTCCGAAGGCGGCATTTTGACCCGTAATCGTAAAATAAGAAG
>CAZJOB010000396.1:1871-3872 GCA_964547435.1 uncultured Desulfatiglans sp.
AATACTTCAGAACGCACGCCAGGCCGCTGAATCTAATGCAATTATACTGATATCAGGTGAAAGCGGAACAGGAAAAGGTCTGCTGGCGCGTCTGATACATGACTGGAGCCAGCGTGCAGAAGAACAGTTCATCACGGTAGATTGCGCAGGTCTGCATGAAAATCTTCTGGAAAGCGACCTGTTCGGGCATGTTAAGGGCGCTTTTACAGGCGCCCTGCGCGATAAGCCGGGCAAGCTGGCTCTTGCCGAACGCGGGACAGTATTTCTGGATGAAGTCTCGGAAATTCCTCTTTCAGTTCAGGGAAAACTTTTGCGGTTTTTGCAGAACCGGGAGTTTGAGAGGCTTGGAGATCCGAAGACTCACCAGGTGGATGTCAGGGTGATAGCAGCCACCAACAGGGATCTTGAAGATATGGTAAAAGAAGGCGTTTTCCGGGAAGATCTCTATTTCAGGATCAATGTTCTGGAGATCTTCCTTCCCGCCCTTCGTGAAAGGCCGGAGGATATCTTGATACTGGCCGAATATTATCTTAAGCGGTCCTGTCATATGAACAATAAGACAATACAACGCATTCATCCCGATGCAATGCAGTGTCTGCAGGAATACCCCTGGCCGGGAAATATACGCGAACTGATCAATGTGATTGAACGAGGAGTCGTTATGGCGCGTGAAAGGGATCTGAAAATCGATGACCTGCCGGAGGGCATTGCAAATTTCAAGAAGGCCGCTTCCTCATCTTCACAGCTTCAAACCCTGGCCGATATGGAGAAAAACCACATTCAACGTGTTGTTCTTAACGCAAATTCACTTGAAGAGGCTGCCAGGATTCTTGGAATAGATCCCGCCACTCTCTGGCGCAAACGCAAGAAATACCAGATTGACTGAGTTTCTTGCATTCTGCACGCCGTTTTTCTTGCATAATTCAATATTCTTTGATGCCTTCCCCGTAACATTTTCAGATTAAATTCGCAAATATTAACAAAACCGGACAGTTAGACAATCCGGCATAATCTTTGCTCTATCAATGTAGTGGTCTCGTAAAAAGTCAGATTTTAGCTTTTTCTGTCATTCCCGCAAAGGCGGGAATCCAGTGTTTTCAGGCGCTTATAGATTCCCGCCTTCGCGGGAATGACATTTTAGGGACTTTTTACGAGTTCAACGATATTGATGAAATCGTAAAAAGTCCCAAAAATGGGAATGACGATTGTTGGACTTACAGCGAAGTCAACAGTAACTTTGTGACTCATAGTGATGGATATGATGTCGAATAATGAAAAAATTCTGATTTGCGGATTTGATAAAAGAGTTGAGATTGTGAAACATGAGGGGGTAACAGTTGTATGGAATTCATTATTCTGTCTGAATGAGGCTACAATTGCAGATTATGGTTTGGTTATTTTTGACTTTACTGTCGGGCTCAACAGCCTTGTCCGGTCTGAAATCATTGATCTATGCAGGTGCCTGAAGATCAATCCCATGACCCGTGAAACACCCCTGTTCGCTTCAATTGATCGATGGCACCGGAAAATTGCTGAACAAATGAAAGACGCAGGTCTGGATTATATGGGTGTAAGAAAATATCCGGAAAGGATTGACCCCCGATATATTTCCGAACTTATTCGTACAACAAAGATATCGGTTCGTATTGACAATGTCGTTTCACGATTGTGTCCTTTTATGAATTATGAGCGCATTGATGACCGCAGCGAACTTATATTATGCGGCGCCTGGCGCAACCGAATGGTGCTGGGAGGAAAACGGCTTCATGATTTATGTGAAACCGGGAACCATCTTCACTGTGATTATTTTCTCAATCCGGTGACCGTGCCATGATTTTACGAAAAAGAATTCTAAAGGCCCATCCTGCGACAATAGTGCTGTTAAGTTTTCTTCTTGCAATAACTGTCGGAACATTTCTGCTTAAGCTTCCCATATCAACAAAAACCGGGCAGTTTTTATGGGTTGACGCACTTTTCACAGCAACTTCCGCAGTATGTGTT
>CAZJOB010000397.1:0-3851 GCA_964547435.1 uncultured Desulfatiglans sp.
GAATTCGGTTCATTGAGAAACTTTGCGGGCAATTTCAGTTTTGATGACGCAAATGAAGGGATCAGTTACCTCCATAAAAAAGGGAAAAAGGCCTATGTTACCCTTAACATCTATCCCTTTTCGGATGAATTCGAGCAGTTGACAGAGACCGCCAAAAGGCTTGATGACATGGATGTTGACGCGTTTATCATTGCCGACCTGGGTCTGCTCAGAGAACTGAAAATGCTTGAATTAAAGGCCGGTCTTTATATAAGCACACAGGCCAACACCACAAACTGGCAGGCAGCGATTGCTTACAGCGAACTGGGCGCCTCAAGGGTAATCCTGGCAAGAGAACTCTCCATTGAAAAGATCAGAGAAATAGTAAAAAAAACAAAGGGGGTAATAGAAACCGAGGTCTTCATTCACGGGGCTGTATGCTTCTCCTATTCGGGCCGTTGCGCCATAAGCGACTATCTCACGGGTTATCGCGCCAACCGGGGCGAATGCAAACACCCGTGCAGATGGAGGTACTCTCTTGTTGAGGAGACAAGACCTGGTAAATATATGCCTGTATTTGAGGATGAAAGGGGATTATACCTGTTCAACAGCAGGGACCTTGCGCTTTTTGAGTATGTCCCGGCCCTGAAAGAGGCGGGGGTTGACTCAATAAAGATAGAGGGCAGAATGAAGTCCATTCACTATATTGCCACTGTGGTCTCCTTTTACAGACAGTTGTTGGACGGCAGGAAATTTTCAAGAGAGCAGGCCCTTGAACTGTTGAGCCGCGTTCCCAACCGCGGTTTTTCATCAGGATTTATGAAGGGTTATATTGATAAAGACGATTATCAGATAAATGAAAGCACATCAACTTCGGAATCCATCTTTGTCGGAAACGTGCTGGACAGGAAGGCCGATGGAAAGAACATCCTGGAGGTCAGAAACAGGATAACATCAGGTGAAGAACTGGAGGCATTCAGCCCTGACGGGACACTCAGGACCGTCAGAATGTCAAATCCCCTTGTGACCGATGAAGGTATTGAGTGTGAGGTGGTCAATCATTCCCAGTTTATAGCCATTGAGCAGGACCTTGAACCATACACGATCCTCAGAAGGGTGGGCAACAATCAGAAGTAATATCGAATCCAGATCTCCGGCCTCAGGCTGTCGGGTTTTTCACCAAACTCCGTTCCCTGGGAGCCTGCCGTAATTGCCATTCGGAAATTGATCTCCATATTGGTCCAGGGGTTCCAGGTCATGCCGGGCTGCACGTTAAAACTTTTATCATTCAGATTGACCACTGCCGCAACCCATGGATTAAAATAGAGAATGTCGAAAGGTTCCTTCTGTGAAACCCTGAGATAAAAATAGTCTTTGCTGAAATTACGCTGCCTGTAATATGGTGCTGTAATTCGCGCCGCATTATCCATGATAAGGGCGTTTCCGGTTACGCGCCATTGATTATATGCCATATCCTGATAAATAAAAAAGTCTTTAATCTCGCTTCTGCTGTATCCGCCGCCATTGCGGTAATATTCGGCAATGAAAGTTGTATCCAGAGCGTTCAGATAACGCACGCCCAGAAGGCAGCTCAATTGATCCTCCCTTTTTTGTCTGATATTACCGGCAGTGTCCAGGATCACGCGCGTCACATCATTCACAATTGCCAGTTCCCCGTGCAGCTCAATATTTTCAGCCAGGTTTTTGGAAAAATCAAACGCGAAACTTTGGGGCTGCTCCGACCCGTTGTAATAGATCAGATCGATATCAGTGTCACGCCAGAGCAGGTAGAGCTTGAGGGCGATGTTCACATCACCCTTTTCGCCCAGATCTTCATTGGCCCAGTCATCAATGACAGGCAGAAGCAGTGCCGTGAATCCGATATTGTCAAGGCGCCCTGATGAAAGGCTCTTTATCAGATCCACTCCCAAAAGAGTGCGGCCTTCAAGGTTCAGTGCCGGATCATCCGGATCTTTTGCCCTGTTGATAAATCCCGCCGGATTCCAGGCATACCCCTTACCCCATAGAACACGCCTTTTCCCCGCATCCAGGGTCAGATTTGCCGAGGGTGTCAGCGAGAGATATCCCTCATAAATTTTATTGTTCCATTCATGCTTTTGGTAGATATGCGCATACTCATGATGCGTCAGCAGATTTACCTGCGCGAAGCCCAGCCTGTAACTGCCTGAAAGTTCCAGAAGTCCGTGAAATTCATGTTTTTCATCATTGCTGCTGTTCTGATAATAATTGAGTCTGTAGCGGGCTGATTCTTCATTGGGCCTGTGATTTATGTACCTGGTTTCAATCCTTCCAGCCACTTCATAAGGTTTTATTTCCGCCTCCGGAATTGTAAAATCATATTCTCCGGCATTACAAATAACCGCTGCATGATATAAAAATAACAGCAGTATCCCGGCACAACAGACTGAACGCATTGTTTATCGCAGGTCCTTTATCCTGGACATATAATTCAAAGTAAATGCCTCATCAGGCAGGCTGCGCTTTTTAAGGTCTGCTGAAATCATGATAGAACGATATCCTTTATATAGCGGACTCTCGGTTTCCATCACCGCCGGTCTCACAACTCCATCGCCTATATCCTTGATCTCCTTAAAATGTAAGGTCTTTATAAGCATACCTGTCGCGGCATAGCATTCAATGCTTACAGGTACGAGTTCTTTTTTAAGCACCCTCATCTTGAGACGATCATAGGCCACTGTCCCGCTTTTTGCCTTGAGTTCCAGGAGATACTGATCCTGATCTTCCGACAATGAATCCACATCATATTCCATGCTGTAATCGAGGCGCATTATATCCGAATTGTTAAAGACGCCCCCGACAACCGACTGCATGCTCGTGATGCGGATCGGCCTGCCCACATTTGGTATGTAGAGCCACATGTTATCACCAAGTCTCAGAGTAGCCCTTCCTGATTCGCTGGCCGGTGATATAAAAAGGGTTACGACCTTGTCATTATCCTTTTTTAAAAACCAGAGTACAAACTCCTTTCGCTTTCCATCCGGTTCGATATTGATGATCTTGCGGTACATCTCCAGATCGTCCGGCTGAAGGTTTTCATCCACTGCCTTCAGTATCTGATTGCCTGTCAAAGGCTCGGAAACAGCATATGAAGGCGTTAATAATATCCATGCCAGGAGAAATATAATTATGTGTCTCATATCTATTCCTTTTCAGGTTTCAAGACACGCTTTACCGCGTTTGTCGCGGATCCCTTTTCCTCATAAAAAGACATTCCATTTTTTTTCATGGCAGAGGACATCTTTTCACCGGCCCGCTGAGCTATAACCGTGCCTACCCCTTTTGATTTGAGAAATTCCACAACTTCGGCCCCGGCGCCTCTCTGGTTTCTGCTCATGGGATTTTTAAGTGCTTCAACAAACTCGCCCTTATCATTAAAAATCAAAAAGAAGGGACACCTGGCAGCCTCGCTGCTTATTAAAGAATCTGCTGCATTTCCTTCTGAAGATACGGCTATTGCCGCACCTCCCTTTTCTATTGCAAATACATTTGCACATAAAAGAGAGATCATAATAATCCTTAACAAAATATCTTTAGGCTTCATTCAGAGCCTCCTTTTCATAAGTAGAATAACAATAAAAACCTTTCCAACTTTTACGACTTTATAATATGCCGGTAAATCTTTTTTGAACAGGATTATATTTCATATATGACGCAGTGCATCCACAGGTTCAAGCCTGGCAGCCTTGGCAGCGGGCTGAAGACTTGCCAGTACCGATATGGCAAGTACGATAAAACACGCCAGAAACACCTCCACCGGTTCAACTGCCGGGGCAAGAGTAAACACCTGATCTGCGCCGCCAAAGGCGACATCCACTCCTGTAATGCTCATC
>CAZJOB010000398.1:0-3850 GCA_964547435.1 uncultured Desulfatiglans sp.
ATCTGAGGAGACCCTGACCTGTTTGACACAAAGGCCAGTTTTTTTCCGTCAGGGGACCTGGAAGGAGATATGTCAATCCCCCAGTGCCTGGTCAATTGTTTGACGATCTTCCCTTCAAGGTCGATTGTGTATATATCGGGATTGCCGCTGAAGCTGAGGGTAATGTCAAGGCTTTTCCCATCCTTCAGCCAGCGGGCGCCTGTATTGAGCCCCTTTCTCCCTGACACCCTTTTCACTTTGCCGGAAGACAGATCCTTTACATACAGCATTGAGCCCATTTCCTCCTTGAAAGAATTATAGACAATCCTGTCACCTTCAGGAGACCATCTGGGTAGCATGGCTATACTCTTGTCCGTTGTAATCTGTTCAATGTTATGTCCGTCAAAGTCGCATACATATATCTCATTATTTCCGGTGGAGTTATTTATAAATGTGAACCGGGACAGAAACATACCCTTATTGCCGGTCAGGGAAGAGATTATCTCATTGCCGATCCTGTGCATCAGATTCCGGGAATCGTTTATCTTTCCCAGAAATTTTTTGCCGAAGACCAGTGTTCCCCAGTCAGCGTCATAAAGTCTTATATTAACCTCGATGCTCCTGCCGATGCATGTGTATCCTCCCTTGAGCAGAAGCTCAGTTCCTATGAGGGACCAGTTTCTGAAACGAATATTGTCAGCGGTTAGTCCGGGGCCGTCCTCATCAAGAAATGAATTCCTGTTCATTATCTGAAAATAGCCGGTCAGATCCAGATCATTGGAGATTACGGCCGTAAGGTCTGAAGAGAGTTCCGGATTTTCATTTCCTATTGTAAAATTTTTAAACTCAGGTATAGCTATTCTGAGTTTGGTCTCTGACGGGTTGATGATATCAATATAGATCTTGGCAGGACAATCATGAGGGAACAGAAGCAGTGACAGAAGCAGGATGCCTGTTACAGCGCTTCGGCTAATTATTTTCAAGGTCTTTGAGATTGAAGTTGATTTCGAATTCTTCATAGTTTTTTCTGTATCCTTCCGGAAATTTGGGCAGTGGATTGGATTTTTCAATGGCCTTCATGACAGACTGGTCAAATATATTGTCACCGGAACGCCTTTTGATCAGTGATTCAACAATAGTGCCGTCCTTTTTTACCTTCAGGCTGACGACTGCCTCTAACCTTCTGCGGCTGTTTGCCGCTGCAACCGGGTAGGACCAGTTGCTTTTTATCCAGCTTTCAACCTGGGCCTGGTATAATCTTATTATAATACCCTCTGAAGGGGCGCCGGACTTTCTCGCCCCTGAATCGCCTGCCTGATTATCCAGCCGGGACAATGCCTTTTCAATGTAATCGTCATTCGTTTTCTGAGGCTGTACCTTGTCTTCTATCTTTGAGATAGCCTTGTCAATCAACTGTGAAGATGTATCCGGTTCCTTTGGTGATGATTTTTTTTCAATCGTCCTTTTTGCTATGGTGAGGGGGGCCTCTTTTTTAACAGGCGCGGATATCCTTTTTGCCTGGCTGTTTCTGTCGGCTGATTTAAGGGCCGAATCATCTGAAGAATTTTCCTTTAAAGCGCTTTTTGGCAACTCAACCAGATCGACCTCATATATAATGCTGTCCGCATGCCGGATGTAAGGGAATGAAATTGATCCCGGTAGGAAAAGGATCATGAGAAATGCGGTCAGGTGAAGGACCACAGAAAGTATAACCATGGGAGTCCACCTGATATCGGTAGAATCAGATATATCCTTTATTGCGAGTGTTCCGGTCATTCGGTTTTTCTGTAAACCCCTTATTCTTCCGGCTTCGTAATCATTCCCAATTTATCGATTCCCGCCCTTTTGGAAGCGGCCATGACCTTGACGACGAACCCATAGGGCACATCCTCGTCCGCTTTTAAGAGGAGTTCCTTGTCTCTTCTGTATTTAAAGATGCTCTTGAGCTTTTCCTCGAGTTCATCCAGTCCGATCGCATGTTTTTCAATACTTATCTCCTTCTCCCTGGTTATTGTCAGAATCAGAGGATCATCACTTGTCTTCATCTCTTTGGTAGTGGTCTCAGGAAGGTTGACGTCAACTCCCTGAATCATCATCGGCGCTGTCACCATAAATATTATCAGCAGAACAAGTGATAGATCAACAATGGGTGTAATGTTAATATCCGACATCAATTTTTTATTGTTGCTGTTTCCGGCCATCTATTTGTTCTCTTTTTCAATGGTTTTTATTATTGGATGACGAGCAATCAGGGACAAAAAATCAGCGGCAAAGGTGTCCATCTCGGCCCTGAGTTCATTTACCCTGCTGCTGAAATAGTTATAGGCTATAACCGCTGGAATGGCCGCAATAAGGCCGATCGCGGTTGTTACGAGCGCATCCGCGATACCGGGTGCGATAACGGCCAGGCTGGCCGAACCCGTGAGACCTATCCCCCTGAATGCCTCCATAATGCCCCAGATAGTTCCGAAAAGCCCCATAAAGGGGGCGGTGTTTCCCGTAGTGGCAAGAAAAACCAGGGCCTTTTCCATTCTGCTTCCCTGATCAATTATTGTCCTGTTAAGCGCCCTTTCAACCGAATCGGAGATCCCGTTTACCGGCATTTCTCTTCCTTTACTGCCACCAACATCACCTGCCCTGGCCGCACGTTTTAACTCGGTGTAACCCGCCTTGAACAGGTGGACAACGGGGCTGAATATCAGGTCATTGCATTCCTTTTGAATGACCGACAGTTCAGGACTGTCCCAGAAAAGATCAAGAAAATAGACTGTTTCATTTCGGGCCTTTTGAAAGTAACGCCATTTAACAAAAATTATAGCCCATGAGATTATGGAAAATAAAACCAGAATTATAAGCACAAATTTTATTATTAAGTCGGCCTGGAAAAACATCTGAATAAGGTTGTTTCCAAAGACGCTGTCAGTTGCTGTCGAGAAGGAAAGACCGAAAACGGGAATCAGTGATATCAGGTTCATAAACGCATCCTTATATAAAACATGTTATTGCACAGAAAATATCCTGTATTTTATAGAATCTGCTTGAGTTTCTTGCAACAAATATCAACAGGGCTATCAAAACTTCCTGTCGCCTCCCAGTATGCCTCCCAGTATATCACCGCCTATTCCTGCCACGCCTTTCTTCTCTCCCACCTGCCGGAACCGGGATGCGGCCATTATGCGGTCTGCGAGTCTTGAGAAAGGCAGGCTCTGCAGATAGACTGTGCCGGGGCCTGTGAGTCTTGCCAGGAATATGCCCTCGCCCCCGAAAAGGGCGTTTTTAAAACCTCCGATAAACTGAATATCATAGCTCACAGAGGGAGAAAAGGCCACCAGGCAGCCTGTGTCAAGCCGAAGGTTTTCTCCGCGTGAAAGTTCTTTTTTTATAATAGTGCCTCCCGCGTGAACAAACGCCATGCCGCGGCCTTCAAGGCGCTGAAGTATAAAACCCTCGCCGCCGAAGAGCCCCGCGCCCAGTTTTTTGGTAAAGGCAACCTCTATCTCAATACCGCGGGCCGCGCAAAGAAATGCGTCCTTCTGGCACAGGAAGCTTCCTCCCAGCTTGTCCAGTTCAAGCGGTATTATCTTGCCGGGGTAGGGCGCCCCGAATGCCACATGCCCCTTGCCCCTGCCGTTATAAAGAAATGTGGTAATAAAAAAGCTCTCGCCGGTAATCATACGTTTAAATCCCTTAAACAGGCCGCCATCCGTGCCGGTCTGCATCTCAATATGGTCTTCCATATACATCATGGCGCCTGCCTCGGCCCTCACCCCTTCACCCGGGTCCAGCTCCACCTCCACAATCTGCATGTCATCGCCATAAATTTTGTAGTCTATTGCATCTGCCATTTATAACCTCCATTTCTTCTGATCAA
>CAZJOB010000399.1:0-3842 GCA_964547435.1 uncultured Desulfatiglans sp.
CAGAAAATCGTCGATCAACTTTATCCGCTCCTGAACAGACCGTGCATGTAATATCTTGTCCTCAATTTCCCCAGCGTCCTTTTTAACGAGCAGCTCAAGTGGAATATTTTGATTTACGATTTCATTGATCGGCATCCTGAAGAACATACCGGCGCCATAGGGTTGAAATATAACTAAAATCATACCGGTCTTTCCGGCAAGGGCCAGATCATAGTAATTCGTCTGGGGGCCGCAAACCACCGCACGCGGTTCAATATATGCGTATTTATTCCGTTCCTGAAACAGCGACGGCCGGTCATAATGAAATACCAGAACCACGCACCCGTAAGTATATATTCGTCTTTTGGGTAGAAATTCATCCGGTCCATCCGACTCCATTACGTGATAATCACGAATATATGGCCGCAGTATTTCAGAAGGTTTTATAATCTTGTGAATCATATTAAATGATTTGAGTTATTTTACTCTTCATCAGCCTCTTTAAGTAATAATTTTTCTAGGTCATCGGATATCCATAATCCTGATTGACGCAATTTTTCTAACCCATGTGTCACAGATGTTATCAACCCTCTTCGTTTTGCAAGAATAACAAGACCACCAGTTCCCAGGATTTTGATTCCTAAAGTTTTTGCGCAACGACGTGTAGCTTTATCATCAAGGATGGCGTGAAAACCTGGATTCTGGAATGCAAAGGTTAACACCTCTGATTCTCCAGATCCAAGGTCCCAAGCTGAGATCTCGGTAAGGATTTTTATTTTTTCTTTTTTTGCCCATTCAGCATTTATCACACCTGATACACTCTCATCTTCATAATCTGGATTTGTGACTTCAGATATTACTGACTGTGGGATGTGGATATTACTGAACAGCTTTAGAAGAAGATTCTCCATATGTGCTTTGAAAAGGATAATAAGCGGCGATGCATTAATGACAACCTTATCAATATGCCTCTTTCAGTTCTCCGGCTAAATCCTCTTGTGTATATTGAAGAGGTGATACATGCAGTCGGTTCAAGGCATTTATAAACTGTATACGTGATAATCCGGATATCTCGGCAGCCTTTTCCTGAGAGATTAAACCCATTTCGTACCACTTGACTGATGCTGCAATACGCATTTCTATGGCAAACTCGGCAGGGTCTTTACGCAGGGCAGCAAAAGCTGATTCTGGCAACTGGACTATTAATTCTGTCATGGCAATCTCCAATGGTAATTAACAAATAAATAATACGATAATGCCTTAATTTGGTCAAGTGTACTTAAAAGCGTAATATAATGAATTACCCCTTGCCTTTTAAACCAGAAGATCAAGCCACTTTTGAACCTTATCCAGTAAATAAGCAAAAGGAATCTCTGAAAGTTCCAATTACCGCCATTCATAGGCATGGACACCCACAAATTTATCCAGACGCTGACTAGGATCTACTAAAAGTTTTTTTACCAGTGCCGATTTCTGAAGAATCTTTTTGGCCTGTTTATCAGAAATTTCCTCACCGCCTTCAAATCGTTTTTTCAGCGTTAGTGCAGAATCTTTCATCATAGTTTTCTCCCTTTTTTACGAGAACATATTGCAGGGGACAGGGAAATTGTGACTAAATAAATGTTTGCCCTTCTTTGTATATGAGTTTTCCTTTTGATAAAATCTCACATGCAAATTCAGCCTTCTACATTATGTAATATTTTCAGGATCCAAAATGTTGATTCAATTTTTCTGGAATTTTTATTCTTACTAGGTTCCCCTAAACCCATATGGCTTCCGTGATAAATGTAATACATATTTTTCTTTTCAATAAGCATGTTCCTGTTGAATTCGTAAAAACCGTCTGGAAGCCTTGTATCCAAAAGGGCTTTTAGCTCAGTTTTAAACATGTTGCTTTCAATGCCAGCTCTAAAAAACGATAATAAGTAAATATTAAGCAGCCTTCTGTAACTTAAGAAACAAGCGTGGTATACACTTCCGAGTGTGTAATATCTCTTAGTGACTTCGTCAAGAACGTAAGCATTGTCCGGAATCATCTGGAATCTCTTGTCCAATATGTATTTTATTATCTTTTCGATTCTTTTGGATACACTTTCACTGTTTTTCGGATAAAATGCCAACGCATACAAGTCGTAAATACTGGGCATAGCTTCTGAGGCCTTGAACTTGAAGACGAATTCATTACCAGTTTTTTTCTTCTTAATCTGGGTTTGTTCGAACAAATTATAACCATATTTTTCTATCGTTCTTTCTATTAATTCAAGCCTTCTATTGAAATATATACTTATGTTTCTATCTGTATGGTAGCCAGCTCGTATCAGAAAAGGATAGATCACAATTTGAGGGATAACCTCACTAAAAGAGTTGGCTTCTTTCCAGTATTTGTCATCTATCAGAAAACCGTACTTTCTATCAAAAACATGATCATCCTTTGAAAAACCAAATTCCAATAGCTTTGCAATAGTGTTCTCGAATGCTTCATCCTTACTGCCATGTATTGTTTGCAAATCCCAGGCATTCAGCCAGTATTTTATGGGCGCGGACTCTAAAGAAATATACTCATTGATATTAATGTCCTTTTTATTTAAAAATTCCTTTTCAATTCTAAATTTTATTATTGGGTTTGAAATTTCATATAGCTTTTTGATTAATTCCCCGTAATTTTCTATAAAACTCATTTAATTTTCTCCATATTGATTATGAGTATTTATTATCTTCATACGTTATGAGATTCAGGCTTATTCCCTGCGGATCCTTTATTACACAAAAACGGCCGACATTTGGAATATCAGTAGGAGGGAGAATAACTTCTCCGCCTGAACTTTCAACCCTTTTGGCAGATGCTTCAATATCATCAACTGCGACATATGGATCCCAACAGGGTTTAACATCATCAGATACGTTTCCTTCTTTGAGCATCATGCCACCGATAATAGTACCTTCATAATGTACTATCAGGTATGGATTACCGTATATAGTCTTTGTTTCTGTGAAGGTCCAACCGAACAGGTCGCCGTAAAATTGCTTTGCAGATACCAGATCAGTTGTAATCAGTTCGAATAAACTAAAAACGCCATGTCTTTTTAAATAGTCTTTCATGACTCGTTTACCTTTCTATCGTTTTTGCTGCTGACTGTGTATTATGAAGCCCCCTTTTTTATTGTTTGTGATTTCAATTCAGTCATTATTTTTGCATGCTCTGATCTTCCTGATTTTTTGATTTGAGCTATACATGCAGCACGATCGGAATTGAATATCAATGCAAATAATTTTGATATTATATTGTTGAATTTCTTACAATCTTTTGGATTGGCATATTCAATACATTCTGCGCATGTGGTTATACCCTTGTCTTTACAGCACACCCTGATTTTGCACCATGTCGCTTTCTCATTTTTATAACATCCATTGCATTTCTCTTTTAAATATGATCTGCAGGCCCCGCAATAAAGCCCGCAATAAGCAACCAGCTCGATGTTTTCCCTGATCTCTTTCATTTAGAATCTCCTTTTATTCATAATCACAGCTTCTATTTGCCCGAGAAATACGTTTCACGGACACTCTTTGCCTTATTGCCTGCCAATGACTCCAGTCCCATCTTTTTATTTTGTTGTTTGCCAGGTATACAATACAGTTGAAACAATCCAACCCGCACGGTGCAGTCATCTGTCTATAATTCATTTTCTTTCCTTCAGTATCTTATTTTTACTTGCAGGTCAGGCGCGCGGACTCCTCCCGCGTCGCCTGCACCGGCTGGTTCGGCAATTCTATTTAATTTTTATTTCATCAAGCGTTGCCTTTGCTTGCGGTGTAGAATTTCACAATAAAGTGACAAAGTTAAGGATAAAAGATTCAATATAGAT
>CAZJOB010000400.1:0-3841 GCA_964547435.1 uncultured Desulfatiglans sp.
GTCCCTAATAAAAAGCGCCCTTGGTCACGCGTTAAAAATGCAAAAGGCCTTTGAGAATGAGATGCTGAATAAAGGACATGAGATTATAGCATCCCATAGTCAGGATGAGCCGCTTGTGATTATAACCGGAAGGCCCTATAATCTCTATGACGAGAGGCTGAATCTGAGGTTGGGGCAGAACCTGGCCAAGATAGGCGTAACGGCGGTTCCCATGGATTTTCTGGATATAAGCAGAATTGATCTTACTGATTTTCCCAATATGTACTGGGGACTCGGAAGCAGGATACTCAAGACAGCAAAGTTGATAAAGGAGAACACCAACTATTTCGGGCTCCATTTAACGAATTTCAGTTGCGGGGCGGATTCTTTTCTTGAACATTTTTATAAACATATAATGGATGAAAAACCCTATCTTATCCTTGAACTTGATGAACACAGCGCGGTTGCCGGTGTAATGACCCGGCTGGAGGCATATAAAAACGTTATTGAAAATGTTATGTATAAATCCTGTGTAACAACACATAATGAACTGAGATTGGCGAATTAAAAATGGCAGCAACAGATATCAGGGCTTTTCAGTCCCTAAAAGAAAATGTAGGCCACTTTAACCTGACTGGAAAAACAGTTCTCATTCCCGAGATGAACAGGATAGGCTGCAATCTTATTGCGGCAACCTTTCGTGGATACGGGATAAATGCCATTGTAATGGATACCTACAAAGGGCTTGATCTCGGTCTGGAGTATTCGTCAGGCAAGGAATGCTATCCGTGTCAGGTGACGCTGGGCGATGTCCTATATAATATTAAAGCAGAAAGAGAAAGACTGGGCGAACATTTCAATGTTAAGGATTATATCTATTTTATGCCAGAGGCCCATGGACCATGCAGGTTCGGAATGTACAACAAATACCAGAGGATTGTGCTGGATTCATTTCCGGAACTTAAGGACCTTAAAATAGGATCGCTTTCAACTGAAGACGGGTATTCTCTCAGCGGAATAATTGATGACAATCTTGCCGGCGATCTCAGAAAAACCTCCTATTTTGCGATGGTAGCAGGTGATGTGATTGATCGTCTGCTGTGGAGGGTCAGACCCTATGAAAGGGAACCTGGCATGGCGGATGAATTTATTGAAAAGTCTCTCATAAAGATGGTAAATGCATTTGAAAGATATGGCCTTAAAAAGGAATTCAAGAAAATACTTGATCAACTGGCTGAAATAGTGGAAGAAGGAAAGCTGATTATTGATGACAACATCCCTCAGAAACCGCTTATAGGCATAGTGGGAGAGATATATCTGAGAAGTCATGTTCAGTCGAATCAGAATGTTATCAAAACACTTGAAAAACATGGCGCCGAGGTTGTAAATGCCTCCATTGCGGAATGGGTGAATTTTGTGACCTATTCGGAACTTAGAGGCAAAAGGAATGAACTGAGACTCGGTTTAAAGCAGTTAAAGATGATCGATGCGGCCAGGTCTTTTAAAAAGGTAGTAGGGTACAAGGCGGAACTTCTATATCAGGAAATGAGACAAAAACAGATCTATGAAAAGATTGCGCCGCTGATTGATCTCGCTTTTGACCATAAGATAAGCCATCTTGAAGAAATACTTGATGAAAACAGACTATTCAGTTTTGATATCGGAACCGAGGCGTGCCTTAGCATATCAGGCATTCTCGCATACATGAAAGAAGGCTTTAACGGCGTGGTAAATGTGTATCCGTTCACGTGCATGCCGAGTACAACTACCTCGGCGGTAATAAGCCCTGTTATGAACCGAATGGGAATGCCTTATCTCGATACGCCGTATGATTCCAGCATTCAGCCCGGAAGAGAAGCCTCGATACGAACATTCATGTATCAGGCACATCAACATATGAAACGAAACGGCAGAAAGAGCCATTAGAATTTAGAAAGAGGAAGAGATTTATAATATATGAATATGATAATGTTAATTAACGCGCTGGAGTCCGAAGAACATCGAATAGCCTTTATTGCGGATGACAAGCTGGAAGGTTTTCACATAGATACGGCTTCAGGCATTCAGAAGGAAGGCAACATATACAAAGGAGTGGTTGAGAGAATAGAGGTCAGTCTTCAGGCCTGCTTTGTCAATTACGGGTCTGATAAAAACGGGTTTTTACCCATAGACAGCATTCATCCCGAATATTATTGTGATGTTGTTAAAACCACCAAAGAGCGCCCCTATCCGCCGATTGAGAAGGTCATAAGAAAAGGGCAGGAATTGCTTGTCGAGGTATTAAAAGAGATGCCGGGGAAAAAGGGCGCGCATTTGACGACCTTTATCTCTCTGGCAGGCAGATATATCGTTCTTACTCCGGGGCGTACAATCAACGGCGTTTCAAGAAAGATAGAAAGCGAGGAGGAGCGAAAGAGATTAAAGGACCTGGTAGGACAGGTAAAACTTCCCGAGGGGGTGGGCTATATAATAAGGACAGTGGCCACCGGGCAGACAAAGAGAGACCTTTCAAGGGATCTCAATCGCCAGCTGAGGCTGTGGAAAAATATCAAGAAAAGCGCGAGGCAGATTCCGCCCTACAGTCTGGTCCACAAGGAACAGGACCTTTCCCTGAGAACCCTCAGGGACTACTTTACATCCGATGTCTCCGAGATTATTGTTGATGATAAAACCACATACAACAAGATAAAAGAATACATACAAATAATTTCTCCGAGAGACGCCGGAAAGGTGAAATTATTCAAGGGAAAGAGGCCGATTTTTGATCACTATAATATAGAACAGCAGATAGAGAGCATCTATGTAAACAGGGTAAATCTCAAGTCCGGAGGTTCGGTTATCCTGGATCCTACAGAGGCGCTGATCTCCATTGACGTCAATTCAGGCAGAGCAAAGAGCAGCAAGGACGTTGAAAGCATGGCCTATAAGACAAACATGGAGGCGGCTGTTGAAATCGCCAGGCAACTCCGGCTAAGAGACCTCGGCGGCCTGATAGTAATTGACTTTATTGATATGAAGGAAAGAAAGCACAACAGGGAGATCGAAAAGGTCATTCGTGAAGAACTGAAAAAAGACAGGGCCAAGACAGATATCTCCAGTTTGTCAAAGTTCGGGCTCCTTGAATTATCCAGGCAGAGATTGAGACCTTCAATAGAATCAAAGACTTATCAGATATGCAGTCATTGTAATGGCAGGGGTACAGTCATATCCGCGGGCGCTGCCGCTATTTCATACTTAAGACGCATTCAGGAGACTGTTTCAAAGGGCGACACCTCAAGTGTGAACGTGTTTCTTCCAAACGAAGTGGCTGATTATATTCAGAATAAGAAGAGAAATGAACTTGCAGAACTTGAAAGGAAGTACGAGGTTTCCATCAATATAAAAAGCGATAGCTCTCTGCCTCCAGGGGGAGGTCGGCTTGATTTCCAGAAGGAAGATAACAATTCCCACTGATTTTTCATGTTTAATAATATTATCTATTTTATAGTTGTTCTGCTGATTTTTCATATAAGTTATCCTGAAAAAGAAACGGGAAAATCACTTTTTCTCAATCTCGGCCTGATTTTTGCGTGCTGGGCGGTCTTTTCCGTGTGCTGCGCTCTCGGGTTCAGACGTCTTGTCTCACGTTTTCAAAGGGGCGCCCAGGCGCCGTCAGGCATCTATCACAAACTGGTATTCAGGCTTTCTGTTTTTGCTGTTATTATTTTCAGTCTCGATGTATTTGTTTTTCAGCTTAAGGGCCTGATTCTGCAGGTTCCGGGGGCAGTAAATTTTGAGGTGGTTCAGGGACTGATAGCTATTGCTGTATTCATGTTTTATCTTTCCACCATCTGGTATTTCGCCCACCCGGCATATAAGCTTA
>CAZJOB010000401.1:0-3840 GCA_964547435.1 uncultured Desulfatiglans sp.
AAAATTACCGTCTACACGAGAAACCTGATAGAGAGCATTCCCCAGATGCTCAGATAACCGGATATGACTTGGAAACCCGGGGGTAAAGATGCCTTTTCCAATGGAAACATTTGATCAGCTCCAGGGATTTTTCTGGATACTCACAAGGGTAAGCGTCCTTTTCTTCCTCCTGCCGCTCTTCGGGGCCAGGGGAATTCCATCATTGTGGAAGGCGGGGTTATCCATGGTCATTGCGATAGTGCTGACGCCGGTTGTTCCTCCTCCAACAGTATTTCCCGAGACCGCTCCGGAAATAATTATCGGGATCGCTTCCGAAGTGGTTATGGGTCTTATACTTACAACAGCGATTGCGATGTTTTTTGCCATTGTACAGATGGCAGGACAATTCATGAGTTTCCAGACAGGCTTTGCCATGGCACAGGCAATGGATCCCCAGACAGGCGCCCAGAATAACGTGCTTACCCAGTTTCTCTATCTCTTCACCGTTCTTATATTCTTCTCCATAAACGGACACCATCTGTTTATAAGGGCCATGGCAAGTTCTTTTTATATTGTTCCACCAAACAGCCTTACATTTAATCCGGCAATTTCCAAAGAGCTTATAGATATCAGCGCAAAGATGTTTATGCTGGGTGTAAGAATAGCCGCCCCCATCCTGGTAGCCCTTTTTCTTTCAAACCTGTGTCTCGGTATAATCGCAAAGACAGTCCCCCAGATGAATATTCTCATGGTAGGCTTTCCCGTAAACCTCTCCATCGGGCTCATTATATTCAGCTTTCTGCTTTTGAATTTTCAGCCTTTTATGGTGAATATGGCGGAAATGATAGGAGAGGCCCTGGAACGCCTTATCCGGTTGATGTAGGTGAAATATGTCTGAGCAGGGTTTTCAGGAAAAAACAGAAAAGGCGACCCCGAAAAAGAAGGGAGAGGCCCGCAAAAAAGGACAGGTGGCCAAAAGCAGGGAGATAACCTCGGTGGCCATCCTCATTGCCGGAATTATATACATGTTTTTTAACGGGAAAGACATGGTCATGCAACTGGGCAATAATATCAGTCGGAAATTTTCCGGCATTCCGGCAATGGCGAGGGATGACAACCCTTTTATGATGCTTTTGACCGACGCCCTTCAGGAATTCATAATCATTATTCTCCCGTTGATGATCGTTCTCGTGATTGTCAGCATACTGGCCGGCCTCGCCCAGTCGGGATTCCTGCTTAGCGTCGATCCCTTGACGCCTAAGCTGTCAAAAATTGACCCGATTAAAGGGTTGGGCAGGATATTTACCATGCGGTCTCTTACCGAACTTGCCAAGTCCGTATTGAAGGTGGTTATTGTCGGTTGGGCCGCCTTTTCCACCCTTACCGATGATTTTAATAATATCATGCCTCTTATTTATCATGATAATGCCCATATTATCACTGTAATGGGCGAGATCTCGATGAAGGTTATGATCAGATGCTCCTGTGTTATCTTTATTCTGGCGATACTGGACTACGCGTATCAGAAATGGGAGCATGAGAAGAACCTCAAGATGACAAAACAGGAGGTAAAGGATGAGTATAAACAAAGCGAGGGTGATCCGCATATAAAATCCAGGATAAGGTCTATACAACTGCAGATGGCCCGAAGGAGGATGATGGAGGCGGTTCCAAAGGCCGACGTGGTAATAACCAACCCGACCCATCTTTCCGTGGCTCTTCAATACGGCGGACCCATGCAGGGAATGAGCGCTCCAAGGGTTGTTGCTAAGGGTGCAAATAACATTGCCTTAAAGATTAGAGAGATAGCAGGAAAACACAATATACCGATTGTTGAGAACAAACCCTTGGCACAGAATTTGTATAAATTGGAGTTAGGAGATGAGATACCTCCGCAGTTTTATCAGGCAGTGGCAGAGATTCTTGCCTATGTCTACGGCCTGAAAAAGAAAAGGATTAATACAGGGCATTAGACTCATGAAAGTTAAGTAAAAGTGGGTCTGAATCGACAAAAATTCACATATAAGCAGACAGGTATAAGGACAGTAGATGGATGCAGCAAAAGGAAAAGGATTATCTCTGATAGCGAATATGGACATCGGAATCTCCGTCGGCATCATGGGAATTCTGATGATTATGATTATTCCATTGCCGACCATGATGCTGGATATCTTTCTTGCCCTGAATATTACCCTGGCCGTAATGACAATACTCGTCACAATCTACGTGGTTAAACCGCTGGATTTTTCAGTCTTCCCTTCATTGCTGCTCTTAACCACACTGTTTCGCCTGTCTCTGAATATCGCTTCCACCAGGCTGATACTCCTTGAGGGGCACAGCGGGCCGCTGGCCGCGGGAAAGGTAATAAAGGGTTTCGGGTCGTTTGTGGTGGGGGGCAATCCCACAGTGGGCCTTGTGATTTTTGTTATCCTGGTTGTCATAAACTTTGTGGTTATTACAAAGGGCTCAGGCAGAATTGCCGAGGTCGCGGCAAGGTTCACCCTTGACGCCATGCCGGGTAAACAGATGAGCATAGACGCGGACCTGAACGCCGGCCTGATTGACGAGGATCAGGCGCGAGCCAGACGCACAGAGATATCAAAAGAGGCGGAATTTTACGGCGCAATGGATGGTGCGAGTAAATTTGTTCGCGGGGACGCCATAGCCGGTATTATTATTACCCTTATAAATATTGTGGGGGGTCTTATTATCGGCGTATTGCAGAAGGGGCTCGATGTCTCTACTGCGGTAGAGAATTACACCCTTCTAACTATCGGCGACGGACTGGTATCCCAGATCCCGGCGCTTATAATATCAACAGGCGCGGGCATTCTCGTCAGCAGGGCGTCGTCGGCCGGGGATAACATCGGTTCGGACCTGGCCGGTCAGATGGGTTTTCACCCCAGGGCCATGATGATTGCTTCCGGTATAATTTTCCTGTTCGCGCTTACACCCGGAATGCCCTTTATACCATTTTTTCTGCTGTCGGCCACATTATTCTTTATTTCCAGGGTCCTCCCCTCCGAGGCGGGCAAAAAGGGTGTTGAGGATGAGATCCCAGAGGCTGCGAAGGCCGAAGAGGCGGGAAAGGAAGATATCGAAAATCTCCTGCCCCTGGACACCCTTGAGCTTGAAATAGGCTATGGGCTTATATCTATTGTGGATAACAAGGAACAGGGAAACCTCCTTGACCGCATTCGGGCCTTAAGAAAACAGTTTGCTATTGAAATGGGGCTTATTTTTCCTTCCATTCACATAAGGGACAACCTGGAACTGAAACCCAATGAATACGCCTTCTGCATCAAGGGCAATGAAGTGACCAGGGGGGAAATACTGGTTGATCACATGCTGGCAATCGACCCCGGAGACGCGAAAGGCGGAATCGACGGCATTAAGACAAAAGATCCGGCCTTTGGCCTTCCCGCGATATGGATTACACCTGAGAAAAAGTCGGAGGCCCAGCTTGCGGAATATACTGTTGTTGAACCGACAAGTGTGGTTACAACTCATCTGTCTGAAATTATCAGAAAATACGGCTACGAATTCCTGGGAAGACAGGAGGTGCAGAACCTTCTCGATAATGTATCCAGGACCAATCCCAAGGTGGTGGAGGAACTTACACCCGGGTTGCTGAATCTGGGGGCTGTACAGAAGGTTTTGCAGAATCTCATTCGTGAACAGGTTTCAATAAGGGATATACTTACAATTATCGAGACCCTGGCTGACTACTCCCCCATGACAAAGGATACGGACCTGCTGACCGAATACGTGAGACAGAGACTGGCCCGTTCAATAACGAGCCCTTACCTGGACGGCAGAAAGACCCTCAAGGTGCTTAATATCAAACCGGCCCTTGAGGAG
>CAZJOB010000402.1:0-3817 GCA_964547435.1 uncultured Desulfatiglans sp.
AACCCAAACCCAAACCCAAACCCTTCATGTATATGGGTGGTGATATAGGGGGTAAAAAAGAGAAAGACCCGGCCAGAGTTACCGAACTCAGCGAGAAGGATACCTTGAATGTCCTTAATATGGCACTCAAGGAATTCAATGTGGATATAAACAGGATATATCTGATGGGTCATTCAATGGGCGGAGGAGGCGCATTGCATCTGGGAGAAAAGTACTCCGATATCTGGGCTGCTGTTGCCGGTGTGGCTCCGGCTGCTTTCGGCTTTGAGTGGAGTGCGGACCAGAAGTTAAAGGATGTGCCGCTTCTTATCATTGTGGGAGAGAATGACACACTGGTCAAGGGGTCGGAACAGGTTGCAGGCCAGCTCAAAGGGCTTGGCTTCAGGGTGGAATACAAGTCCCTGCCCGGACTGGATCACGGTGAGATCATAGGGGGGAGCATGCCGGATGTTTTCAATTTTTTTAACCAGCATATAAAGGGAAAATAGTATTGATGAAATTCAGTGAAAAATTAAATGCAGGATGCCCTAAATGTTTTAAAACAACAGTAATAAAAAGGGCAGAATGATCTTTTGATTTTTAATTTTTACAAAGGGTGAATATGTTTAAATTAATTAAAATAGTGGTCTTTATAACTGTGTTACTTTGTATGTTTGTTAATGCCTTTGCCCAGGAAAAGCTTGCCCGCGGCAGCAGAGGTGAAAATGTCATGGTAAGCCTCACACGGCCTGCCAATGTGACTCGAATCAAATTGTATGAAAAAACACCGAATGTAATAAAATTCACTGAAAACGAACTTAATCCAATGGAGCCTACACTGGATCTGTACATTCCGGATGGTGACAAGGCAACAGGGGCGGGTGTGCTGCTTTGCCCTGGAGGTGGTTATGAGATGCTGACAGTGCCCGGGGAAGGTGGAACGATCGCAGATATCTTTAAGGCGCATAATATTGCTGCCTTTGTGTTGCGGTACAGGCACGGACCTCAGTACCACTATCCGACTACTCTACTGGATGCTCAACGCGCGCTGAGACACATAAAAGCCCATGCGAAAGAATACAATGTTGATCCTGAGAGGGTGGGCGTTTTTGGTGGATCAGCAGGGGGACACCTCGCGGCTATGCTTTCTACACTGTATGGTAACAAGCTGTTGCCTGAAGCGCCATATGTGCCTGATGCCATTGACAAACTCAGTGCCAGGCCTGCCTTTGCAATTCTGCTCTATCCTGTGATTGACCTGACGAATGATTTGATTACACATAAAGGCTCCCGGACAAATCTGACACAGGGCAATGCGAACCTGTATGAATCCCTGTCACCATGGAAACAGGTTACAGGGGATACTCCTCCTGTTTTTATTGTACACGGCACATATGATTTCCTTGTACCTGTGAAGAATTCACTCCTGTTCTACGAGGCATGCTTCAAGGTACATGTACCGGTGGAGATGCACCTTCTGGATACTCCAATGCACGGGTTCGGGATGGGGGCTGATCTGAATGATGAGACAGCAAAGGATTGGCCGGAGCAGGCAGTAAGGTTTATCGAGCGGCACACCACAGTAAAATAGTATTAAAGAGAAAAAACAGATGCCACTCTTCGGATATTTTCGTCCTGGATTGGTAATGAATTATTCATCTAACACATTTAAAGGCACAGTCAATGAATAGACTTTGGCATAACCAATCATTTCTCTTGACGGGATTCACCATCCTGTTTATCGGGTTTGCCTTCTTCAGTGTATCTCAGGTATCAGCTCTTGAGGGTGATATCATTATTCACGATCCATCCACTATTGCCTGGTGTGACGGTAAGTTCTATACATACGGTACAGGTGGTACCTGCCTTGTATCCAGTGATGGATGGGTGTGGAAACGGGGAGAGACACCGTCAAGGCGGGGAATGGCTCCTGATATCATCAAGCTCGGTGACCGTTACTACCAGTATATTTCCTCCAATCCCGGTCCGCAGCCTCTTTCTCAGGTCCACCTGATCTCGATCAGAACTCTCGACCCTGAATCCCCTGATTACGAATGGAGAGAAGACGGTTTGATTAACGAGACCGATGGTGTCGAGTTCTTTAACGGCATTGATCCGGGACTCTTTCTGGATCATGGTGACGGAAGATTATGGATGGTTTTCGGATCCTATTTCGGCTATATCAGGCTTGTGGAGCTCGATCCCGGGACAGGTCAGCGTGTGGATAAAAATTATACAAACATTGCCATTAACTGCGAAGCAGCCACTATGATTTATCATGAAGGCTGGTATTATCTGCTGGCCACTCACGGAAGCTGCTGCAGGGGTGCCGATTCCGGGTACAATATCAGAGTGGGCCGCTCAAGAAAAATAACCGGTCCCTTCCTGGACAATATGGGTATCGACATGCTCCAGGGAGGCGGCAGGCTTTTTGTGGGATCTGGTGGCCGTGTGATCGGTCCGGGCCATTTCGGCCTGATCGACCTGGGTGAAGGTATTCAGAAATTCTCCTGCCATTATGAGGCGGACCTGGACATGGGCGGTGCAAGCGTAATGGACATCAGACCCTTATTGTGGAAAGACGGCTGGCCTGTAGCCGGTGACAACTGTAAAGAGGGTACCTATGAGATCGAATCCCTGCGTACCGGGACTGCCCTTGAACTGGCAGTAGAGGGGCAGCCGGTCGGAGGCCGGCCCCAGAGGGGCAGAGGCGGACCAGGAGGGATATTCGGTGGTGCAGGTGGTGTAATTCCATCCCAGGATGTAGCGGAAGTCTCTGTGAACTGGCCTTCCGGAAGTGTGGGTGTACGCATGTCTAATTATATGTGCCAGGCGCAGCAGAAGTGGACGCTTACGCCTGTAAAGGATGCCGGTGGCTATCTCGGTTCTCCCTATTTCAGGATAACCATTGCAGGAACAGGCCGCACCCTTGCTGCCGGGGAAGATGCGGAACTTGTAGCACTCCCGGATTTTACGGGCGGGCCCGAACAACTCTGGCATCTGGACCAGCTTACTGACGGCACCTGGCGGATCATGCCAAAATCCGTCCCCGGTTCAGATGAGCCATTGGCCCTTTCTGCAGTTGGCAGCAGTTTCGCGACACTGGCAAAATATGATCCGGCCAGCGAAAAGCAGCGATGGCTCTTAAAAACACCGTGAAGATCAGATGAAGGTTAGAACGCAGCACTATTAAACTGACTTATCAGGCAAAGAGGTTTCTAATGACTATATTCCGTAAAATCTGCATACTGACCGCTGTCATACTGACGGGCTTTTTTTATTTTGCTGTTGCTGATGTTTCCGATAATAGAAATCAGGAACATAAATCCTTTATTGCCAGACCTTCCACTACTGTTAAAGCACCCGACAGTGACGGCTTTATCCAGCGCTGGCTGATCCTGGAGCCAATCCCTTCATTCGGGCTGACGGACAGTGCAGTCCAGGCAGCGGTTAAGAAGGAGCATTTTCCTGAACAGTTTACTGTTGTTCCACGGGATGGCGATCAGGTGACAGTTGGTGATGATATACTTACATGGCATGCTGTTGATACTAAAGAATATAACGTCAACCTGTATTATTTTGCCTATGACCTTGAAAAACCGACTTCCAATGTTTTATTCTGGGCCGTTACGGTTATCGACTGCCCTGAAGAGATGCATGACATGCGCCTTGCAATAGGTTCCAATGCCGCATCGGTCTGGTGGGTCAACGGTAAAGAAGTCATAGGGATATACAATGACCGCCAGACGGTCATTGACGACGGTGTATCCAGGCGGCTGAACCTTAAAAAGGGTAAGAACATCATAAGGTGTGCGATAATCAACGGCGGAGGGGCAAC
>CAZJOB010000403.1:0-3814 GCA_964547435.1 uncultured Desulfatiglans sp.
ACATCCTTAAGGGTTTTGTAATCCATGAAGGACTGCATAACATCCTTGGGCAGGTCCACAAGAACCGGCCCCGGCCTTCCTGATCCGGCAATGTAAAAGGCCTCTTTAATGGTCTTTGCCAGGTTTCTGATGTCCTTCACCAGATAGTTGTGCTTTGTGCACGGCCGGGTTATCCCCACAATATCCACTTCCTGAAATGCGTCGTTTCCTATCAATTTTGTGTTTACCTGTCCTGTTAACACAACAATGGGGATTGAATCCATATAGGCGGACGCGATTCCTGTAACAGTATTTGTCGCTCCTGGTCCCGATGTAACTAGACACACCCCCGGTTTCCCTGATGCCCTGGCATATCCGTCCGCTGCATGCACCGCCCCCTGCTCATGACGAACCAGGATATGCCTGATGTCGGTCTTTACCAGAGTGTCATATATATCCAGCACAGCCCCGCCCGGAAAGCCGAAGATCGTATCAACGCCCTCCTCCTTAAGCATCTTCATCAATATTTCAGTTCCCTTGAGTTTAATAGCAAACACCCCCTTTTCACTTTGTTCTTTTCACATACTCCACCAGCCCGCCCGCGTCAATTATTTCTCTCATAAAATCGGGGACCGGTTTTGCTGAAAATCCTTTTCCTGTGCTTACATTCGTTATCTCACCGGTAATTAGATCAACCTTGATAGTGTCATTATCTTTAATAAAATCAGGAGCTTCAGTTGATTCAAGTATCGGCAGCCCTATATTAAAGGCATTCCTGTAGAAGATTCTTGCAAAACTTTTTGCTATTATCACACCTACTCCGGATTCCCTGATCGCCAGGGGCGCGTGCTCCCTGGATGATCCGCAACCAAAGTTGCTGCCTCCGACAATTATATCACCCTTTCGCACATCAGAACCGAATTCAGGTCTCATGTCTGCAAAACAGTTCCTGGCAAGTATTTGTTTGTCCGACACATTTAAAAAGCGTGCCGGGATAATGACATCAGTATCAATATTATCACCGAATTTCCAGACTCTTCCTTCAATTTTCATATTTATAATCTCCTTTATATCTCATCAGGCAACCCAATACGTCCGAGTACTGCCGATGCCGCTGCAACAGCGGGCCCTACCAGATACACCTCGCTTTTAGGATCACCCATTCTGCCGATAAAATTCCTGTTACTGGTTGACGCGCACCTTTCACCTTCAGTGAGAATGCCCATATGCCCGCCAAGACACGGACCACAGGTTGGAGGGCCTATTGTAGCTCCGGCATCCAGAAATATATCAATAAGTCCTTCCCTGATTGCCTGTTTATATATAAGGGGTGATCCGGGAATCACTATCAGCCTTATTCCATCGGCCCTTCTTTTTCCCTTGAGTATCCCGGCGGCCTCTCTGAGGTCTTCCATCCTCCCATTGGTGCAGGAGCCTATGAAAACCTGGTCCAGCTTAATGTCCTTTGCCTGCGAAACGGGTCGGACATTGTCGGGAGTGTGAGGATAGGCAACCAGAGGCTCAACCTTTCCCACATCAATGATGATCTCCCTTTCATATTCAGCATCAGGGTCAGCCTTGTATATCAACGGTTTCCTTGATGTGCGCCCTTTAAGGTACTCCATGGTTATTTCATCAGCCTCAAAAATGCCGTTCTTGGCGCCGCATTCAATTGCCATATTTGCCATGGTAAACCTGTTATCCATGGAAAGTTTTTTTATCGCAGAACCGGTAAATTCCAGAGACATGTATGTGGCCCCTTCCACACCAAGCTGTCCTATAAGATAAAGGATAAGATCCTTACCCCCCACCCAGGGCAAAAGATCACCTTCCAGTATTACCTTTATGGCAGAAGGGACCTTTAACCACACCTCGCCGGTAGCCATGATCACTCCCAGATCAGTGCTGCCCACTCCGGTTGAAAAGGCTCCGAGAGCCCCATAGGTGCATGTGTGGCTGTCAGCGCCGATGACAAGGTCGCCCGGGATTACAAGGCCTTTTTCAGGGAGTATTACGTGCTCTATGCCCATTTCACCGACTTCGAAATAATTTTTTATTCCATACTCCCCGGCAAAATCTCGCATAATCTTTGCCTGCTTCGCTGAAGGAATATCCTTATTCGGAACAAAGTGATCCGGAACCAGCGCTATCTTTTCTCTGTCAAAGACGTCATTCCTGCCTATCTCCCTGAAGACATCTATCGCCAGAGGGGCTGTAACATCATTTGCAAGCGCCAGATCTACCTTTGCCTCCAGCAGATCCCCCGGATGTACTTCATCCCTGCCTGAATGCGCCGCAAGTATCTTTTCAGTAATTGTCATTCCCATTGGTTTTTTCCTCTCCATTTCTATAATCTTCTCTCCTCAGCATTGAGAGAAGGGTTTTTTTTCAGATATTCAATCCTGTTAAGTCCGTTGATATAGGCCCTCACAGCCGCTGTGATAATATCGGGATCAGTGCCTTTACCCAGGGCTACAAAACCGTTTTCCTGAAGCCTCACTGTTACCTCTCCCTGGGCATCCATACCCCCTGTGATAGAGTTGACCGCAAACCGGAGCAGTTTTGATCTTGTGCCTGTCATCAGCGCGATCGTATTGTATGCGGCATCAATCGGGCCCACGCCGTAGCCGGAACCCTGTTTTTCCACACCTTCTACACTGAGTATAACAGTAGCAGTCGGTATGGTTACTGTTCCGCTCACCACATTGAGATACTTAAGCTCATAGATATCGGGAACACGAAGGATCTCTTCCGCCACCAGCGCCTCGATATCCTCATCCATAAGTTCTTTTCTTTTATCCGCCAGGTCTTTCATTTTGATAAAGAGCTTATTTATTTCATCCCCGGTCAGATCATAGCCAAGATCATTGAGCTTCTCGCGAAAGGCGTGTCTTCCCGAATGTTTACCCAGTACAAGGCGGTTTGATGAGAGTCCTATCATCTCAGGTTCCATAATCTCATAGGTCATCCGGTTTTTAAGGACCCCATCCTGATGTATCCCGGCCTCATGCGCAAATGCGTTTGCACCCACAATCGCCTTATTGGGCTGCACAACAATGCCGGTAATCATGGATACAAGACGGCTGGTCGGAAATATCTCTCTTGTATTTATTTCCGAATTCACATTCAGCAGACTCTTTCTTGTGTGAATGCTCATGGCAATCTCTTCAAGTGAAGTATTGCCCGCCCTTTCACCTATACCGTTGATTGTGACCTCAACCTGTCTCGCGCCCGCGATTATTCCCTCTATACTGTTCGCGGTTGCCAGTCCCAGATCATTGTGGCAGTGAACACTTATAACCGCCTTATCGATATTGGGGGTATGTTTTCTGATATACAGTATCAGTTCGCCAAATTCCTGAGGAAGCGCGTATCCTACTGTATCCGGAATATTGATTGTCGCTGCCCCGGCATCTATAACCGCCTCGAATATGCGGCACAGGAAGTCCCTGTCGCTCCGGGACGCGTCCTCGGCCGAGAATTCCACATTATTGGTAAAGCCTTTTGCATATTTTACGGATTCAACTGCGATCTTTATTACTTCTTCTCTCACCATATTGAGCTTATGTCTCATATGTATGTCAGAAGTAGCAATAAACGTATGTATTCGCGGGTTTGACGCATCTTTTAAGGCTTCCCACGCTCTGTCTATGTCCTCCTTTGAAGTCCGGCAAAGACCCGCGACCTGTATCTTGCCTGCCTTCTGGCTTATTGCCCTTACCGCCTCAAAATCTCCGGGAGACGCTGCGGGAAAACCCGCCTCGATCACATCAACTCCCAGTTTTTCCAGTTGTGTCGCAAGCCTTACCTTTTCAGCCACATTCATGCTGGCGCC
>CAZJOB010000404.1:0-1740 GCA_964547435.1 uncultured Desulfatiglans sp.
AGGCCTTGGCGTGATGACGATTTCTGTGGCGCTGTTCCGATGGATCGGGAAAAGCATATCTTTTCGTCATCGAATGGTCATGCAGGATGTCTTTGCTCACACTCCGCGTCAAGATATTTTCAGCCTGGTAAAAAGTACAATACTTTTTACCCTTTGTGCCGAAGGCCTGGGATCTGTTCTTCTTCTCATCCATTGGAGCAGGCAACTTCCTTTTTTCAGAGCGGCATATACGGCAGTTTTTCATTCCGTTTCCGCTTTCTGCAACGCGGGTTTTTCATTGTTTTCAGACAGCATGACACAATACAGTAACAGCATTTTACTTAATGCGGTCATGTGCACCCTGATAGTAGCAGGAGGAATAGGTTTTCCTGTTCTCTATGATGTGCAATCATGGCTCAGGGGCCGAAAAAAACAGCATCTCAGGCTATCAGTGCAGACAAAGACAGTCCTGATAACCACCCTTATCCTGATAGCAGGCGGAGCGATTATGTTTGCTCTGCTTGAATATCATTCTCTTTCCGAAACAGCATCGCTTTCAAACAGGATCTTGATTTCGATATTTCAATCAATCACCTGTCGCACTGCCGGTTTTAACACGATTGATATCGGGTCTTTAAGGGAGGCAACACTGGCTCTGATGATTCTTCTCATGTTCATAGGCGCATCTCCGGGTTCATGCGGAGGAGGGGTCAAAACAACAACACTTGCCCTCATAGGCGCGTTCACTATAAGCAGAATAAGGGGGAACTCCCGTGTAAATATGTTCAAAAAAAGCATACCCGCAGAGGCAGCCAATCGGAGCATTTCGCTTATTCTCGTATCTATTGGAGTCATAGGCGTAATACTGTTTTTGCTTTTAGTCGGAGAATCTCCCGTTCCTAACGACATGGAGGAAACCGGAGGTTCATTCCTCGCATACTTATTTGAGACTGTTTCGGCGTTTGGCACTGTTGGATTATCCATGGGTGTTACGCCCGATCTGAGCTCGTGGGGTAAAGGTCTGCTCACTTTAATGATGGTAATCGGACGTGTCGGAGTGCTCACCTTTTCCTATATCATTGTGCGAGCAAGGGCAGCCAATGGCATTGAATATTCAGAAGAAGGCATCATGATCGGTTAAAGGAGATAAATATTATGAAAAAGTTTGCTGTTATAGGTCTTGGAAATTTCGGTTTTCATGCTGCAAAGGCCCTTTATGAGGATGGAAATGAGGTGGTGGCCATTGACTCCGACAGGGGCAGGGTTCACGCCATAGACCCTTATTCAACGGAGGCGATTGTTATGGACGCCACGGATAAAGAGGCCATAAAAGCGCTGGGGCTTGAGAATATGGATGGGGTTATTGTATCAACCGGCACCAAAATCAGCACGAGCATCCTTATCTGCCTGCATCTGCAGGAAATGGGCGTAAAAAACATCCTTGCCAAGGCACTGGATGAGGATCATGCCAAAATTTTGAGACGTGTGGGCGCCAGAGAGATTATCCATCCGGAAAGGGACATGGCCATAAGGGTTTCACGCGGGCTCTCAAGGCCAAACGTGCTTGATTTTGTCCCGTTGGGTGAGGATTATGATCTTGTTCAGGTCGGCCCGCCCAGGGAGTTTATCGGAAAAACCCTGGAGGAACTCAATCTGAGGGCAAAATACAAGGTTCATATCATTGCGATAAAGGAACTGGTACCGGAAAATTTTATTCTTGTGCCGCCGGCGGGCTTTGTAATTAAAGACAGCGATGTTTTG
>CAZJOB010000404.1:1750-3810 GCA_964547435.1 uncultured Desulfatiglans sp.
CGGAGCTTAGCTCTGTACGAGTTCAAGTCTCGTCCTAGGCACCATAAAGAAGGCCGCCTCAATCGATAAGCGGCCTTTTTTTATCTCTCACAGAGACACAGGGCGCACAGAGTTTTTCTTTATTTAAAACCTGAAGACAGCTTGCGTTTGCATATGCTAAACAGGTTATGCATTATAACCGGAACACATACTCCCGTTAAAAGATATAATATAAACCAGCTTTCATAACCTTTAATAACAGGGAATGAAGAAAGTAATGATATATCCAAATCATTTAACCTAATTATAATATAATTGACAATTTTAAAGCATAAAAAATGCAATGCCAGGATAGTGATCGTTTTTTTACCGAACGAGCTTAATAAACCGGAGATCTTAAAATTTTCAAGCTTCTTTGATATATACAGGACCAGATATGTACCCAGAACGGGAGTCAAAACCAGATAAAAAAGCGCTGTTAGAGGATTGCCGATAACACTGTTTATGCTTACAATCTTAAAGTTGATATATTTGTCAATTATAATCAATAATAACAGGGCTGCAAATGCCATCCTGTAGTCCAGTCTTACTTTATCCTCATGGTTTTTATATAGATAGCCGAGATAATAAAGAAAAGTCGTAATCGAATAAAATCTGAAATCCCACGGGACAACAGGGATATGAATACCAGCATATATCATCAGATTACCCGAAATAAATCCCAGAAAGCATAACACCGGGAGTAAATATGCACGATTCATCCTTAATGCTATGATATTGAATATCATAAATATCATGACCGTGAAAAACAGACATGGCAAGAACCAGAAGGCGCCCAATAATTTTTCCGACCCTTTGAATAAAAACAGATCGAATATCTTTTTCAGCATCAATAGAATGCTGTAATCTTTATATTCAATATGAACGCCTCTGAAAACATGATCGCCATATATGTGTAATTTAAAGAAAAAATTATGCAGTAATATAAAAATTGCCGACCAGTAAAAGTGAGGCCACCATAAAGTTTTTATTCTCCTGATTACAAGGTAAAAAGGTTTAAGGGTATATTCATCCTTATAAAAATAGCCTGATATAATGAAAAACAGAGGAACATGAAATAAATATACGAAACTCCTGATAAAGGAATCCGATTCTTCAACAAAGGAATGCCCGGCCACAATCAGAATAATTCCTATTGACTTTGCAATATTTAAAGATATTTTTTCTTCTTTCATATTTTTCCCTTAAATATTAAAAATTTGCGGCATCCAGTATATGACAAGATCTAATTTCTGAGTGATATTTTATATGAATAAACAGTTCCATCATCCAACACTATATCTATTCTATAATTACCATTGCTATAGTTCCTTGTACTCAGATTATAGATATACTGATTATTTTTCATATTATACCTGAACAGGTTTCCTTCATTAGATTTTCCGGCTCCATCAGTTTCAAGTTCTTCCCAATCCGAAGGGGTTGTTTCAGTGTATCTGTGAACCCCTATCTTTGCTTTCGCGGTTGTGAAATAACCGCCGTCGTTGGCCTTTAATTGAAACTTTACAGGTATTGTTCTGCCTGCCTTAAATACATCGGTGCCATCCTGTTTGAGAGGCGGCAGTACACCGCTGAAGTTATAGACAACCCTTACTTTCATGGAGGCGCTTACTGAATTTCCTGATGCATCAGTTGCTGTAAATGTGACAACAGTTTCCCCTATGGGGAATAGATGAGGTGCATCATTGGTTATAACCGGCTCAGGGTCAGTATCGTCTGTGGCGCTGGCGCTTAATATTACAGCCGTCCCGCTGGTGGATTCCGCTTCAACTGTTATATCTTCCGGAATATTCAACTCTGGTGGAGTAATATCTGTAAAAAGCATATCAGGGGCTATCTGAATAATAGTTATAGAATGGGGAGGCACAGGCAATTCATATCCATTCGCAAAGTCCATTATCTGGTCTTCAGTTATACCAACCTCCTCGTATAATTCATTATTATCTTTTATGTTTTCACTGTTAAACATGTAAATATTTGCCAGAGAAGAGGGATGTTCCAGCGGAGATGTAATCCTCATA